>NZ_JBISWL010000144.1:0-24233 GCF_044462265.1 Kocuria rhizosphaerae | reverse complement strand
GGTCGAAGAGGACCTGCGACTGCTCGGCCTCCAGGCATAGAAGTGCGCGACGACGAGGACCCGGCTCGGCGAACACACAACAGCTGGAAAGCGAACCGATCAATCGACCGATCAATCGACGGGGAACATCGCTCGCGCAGTGCGGCCGATAGCGCCAGTCATGGTCGCGTCCACTCCGCCGCCGATCACCCCACCGACGAGCGGGACCCCCTTCGCCAAGGTGACGAGCGAACGCTTCGAACCGTACTTGGCCAGGAGCATGAAGCCGACCTTCTTGTTGATCTCGCGAATCAGCACGATCGGGAGCTTCTTGATCGCCTGCATCGCCACCTTCTCACCGACCTTGATACCGAACGCCTTCGCAATGTTCTGCGCGCTCGAACCTACCGCGATGAGTGTGACCACCGTGCGGACGTGCGGATCCTTGGGGTCGTACCCACACAGGTAGGCGATGGCGGCGGCGAGACGTGCATTGATCACAAGTGCGCCCGCCATGTTCGCGGGAAGGGTCACTGGCATCGCGATGAAACCACCCAGCCCGGTGACGAAACCGTTGACACCGGCCGCTTCGACCGACTCGATGATCAGCCTCTTGATCACCTTCTCGATATCCTCGCGCTCGCCGGGCCTGATTTTCCGTGTCGGTCCGTCGTTGGGCTCGTAGCGGGTTCCTTGGACGCGGGCCAACCGATCCTCGGCCCAATTGATCGACCCTGCGAGTGGACCAACGCCGGTGTCGATGACGCTGCCGACCATCTTCGAGAGCTGCTCGGACACCTTCTCGGCGGTAGCCGTCGGCGTCTCCTCCGGTTCGGGGGCGGTCGCGTTGGCCATGGTGATTCCTCTCTGAGATCTTGCGTGAGTGCGCCGAAGGACTTCGGGGCAGTGGCGGGCGCGGAATCAGCGGAGAGGTCGGCTCCCCCGTTCGGTCGTCGACCATCCACGACTACGTCGTCGTGCAGGAACTGTGGACCACGCGGAACAACTCGGTGCACGAGGCTCCAGGTCCTGAGGCCGGATCCGCGTGAGGTCGTCCCTGACGTCCTGAACACGGCCACGGCACCCACGTCGCCGTGGCCTCGGTGGGCTACAGATGCCTCCTCAGACTCCGAGTAGTGCAAGGAAGAAGAACGCCACCAATATGCCGACGATCAGGTTGATCACGCCGAGAACTTTTCCCCCGGTGGCAGCGACTCCCATGGACTCCGCCCGAGAGGCCTGGACCAGGCCGACCGGCCCGAAGACGAACGGACCGATGAGCGAGAAGGAGAACACCAGGCCGACGATCCCCACGATGATCGAATTGCTCCGGTGGCGCCATCCCGGCATGGACCGCAGATCCTGGTACGGGTGGGGACCGGGATGCATTGGCGACATCCCGTAGGCGGCGGACTGCGGGTAGGCACCGGGGCCGTACGGGCTCGACCACTGTGACGCCTCCTGTGCAGAACCACTCGGCCCTCGATCCGTGCCGACCGGCTCGTCCGGCTCGGCACCGTCATCGTGGGCCCAGAAGTTCCATCCCTCCGGGGCGGGAGCCCATTCTTCCGGCGGGTTCCATCCGGACGGGGGCGTCCAGCCGGCGGGGGGTGCCGGCCAATTGGGGGGCGTGTTGAACTTCATGACCGTCCTGGATTCGGAATGTATTTGCTACAGCGAAGCATATCGCTGTCGCGCGGACCGGCGCCGCCCCGAGACGGACTCCTACGGCCGGACGCCTTCACATTTCGACGACGACGGGACAGGAGCCTGAAACTTCCGATTGCGCCCTACTTCCCGGGTCGCGCGGATCCGCACATTCCTGTGTCGTGCCCGCCGATGAAAAAACAATGCGACCTCAACTGTGTGATGTCTCACCCTCCCCCTAGAGTCGGGCAGTGGATTGCGAAAAGAAATCGACCGGTGGCATATGTCCCGCCGGCAAAGGACATCTTCGGGTGGAATCCGCCGGACTGCCGTTCCCGCAGTCCCCGAGGGAAGGACGAGCGCCGTGACAGCAACCCCGGAGGAGCAGGACCCGTGGACAACCCTGGCCGGACGGGTCGCCGAGGCCCGTACGGACTCTCCCCTGGCCCGGATCACGATCCTCGTCCCCACACCGGCCAGCGGCCTCGACGTCGTCCGGCGCCTCGCCCGGGAAGCGGCCGAGCAGGGCGGGCACGGAGTCGCCAACGTGCGGGCCGTGACGGTCGACCAGCTCGCCACCGAGATCTTCCTCGCCGACGACGCCGCCCGCGCCCGCAAGCCGCTCACCCCGGCGGTCCGGCAGGCCGCCGCGGCGGGGCTGCTGGCGGTGGAGCCGGGCCGCTTCGACTACTGCGCGGACCGTCCCGTCACCGCCCAAGCCCTCGCCCGGTGCTCGGCGACGCTCGACGGCATCGACCTCGATCCCGCCGGAGCCCCGCCGGTCGTGCACGAGGTGCACCGCGCCCACCAGGCCGTGACGGAGCGGCTGCAGGAAGGCTTCTGGTCCCGGCACGAGGCGCTGACCACCGCGGCACGGCGCATCGCCGGCGGGCAGGTGGAGAACCTCGGCACGGTGCTGGCCTTCGCCCTGCCCACGGCACCCAATCCGGCCACCACCGCGGTCCTCGAGGCGCTCGGCATCGGGGACCGTGACGCCCTGGGGCCCGGTCGCCCGCAGCTCGGCCGAGCTAGATGGACCAGCGCCTCCGACCCGGAGGACGAGGCACGCGCCGCTGTCCGGGCCGTCGCGTCCTGGCTGGCCGAGGGGACACCAGGACACCGCATCGGCGTCTTCTGGTCCTCCGAGGAGATCTACCGCCCGCTCGTCTCCCGCCGGCTGCAGGACGCGGGCATCGAGTTCAACGGCCCCGCGCCCGTGCAGCTCGTCGACACCCCTCTGGCCCGCAGCGTCCTGCGCCTGCTGGACCACCTCCCCGCGCCCGGGGAGCTGCTGCCCGTCCGGCCGCTGCTGGACGCGATCGCAGAGGGCCTCGTGCGCCACCGGGACCTCCCCCTGCCCTCCTCCGCGGCCTGCGAGCGCCTCTGGGTGCACCCGGTCAGCACGGAGGACGACGACGACGCCGAGCCGGTGGCGACCCCCGGCGAGCAGGACACCCCCGGTGAGGCGGACACGGCCGCGGAGGACCGGAGCGCAGCGGACCGGAGCGCGGAGCAGGGCACCGCACAGGCCACCGAGGAGGAGCGGGCTGCGGCGAGGAAGCGGAAGCGCCGGGAGGACCAGCGGGAGTTCGACGCCTTCCACCAGGCACTCAGCGAGCAACTGCACCAGGTGGCGCAGGCCACGACGTGGGCGAGAGCCTCCGAGGCCCTGCTCTCCCTGGTGGACGAATTCCTGGCCGCCACCGGCCCCGAGGACCCGGCCCGCGCCGGGGCCCGGACGATGCTGCGGGACGCCCTCACGGAGCTGGCCGACCTCGACGGTTGCGGCTCCTCCCCCGGCCCCCGGACCGTGGCGCACACGGTGAACGAGGTCGTCGCCGCCCACCGCTCCCGGACCGGCCGCATCGGCACCGGCGTCACCACCGGCTCGCTCGGCGACGCCCTGGGCCGGGACCTCGACCACGCCGTGTTCCTTGGCCTGGCCGACGGCCTCGTGCCCGTCCACGCCCAGGAGGACGCGCTCCTCCCGGAGGAGGTCCGGAAACGCACCGAGGGCCTGCCGGAGCTCGACGAGCGCGTCCGGAGACAGCGAGAGCTCTTCGAGGCCGCGCTGGGCGTCGTCCCGGCGCCGCTGCTGCTCCAGCCCCGGGGCAGCCTGCGGGAGAGCCGCAGCTACCTGCCCTCGCGCTGGCTCCCGGCCCTGCTCGGCCGGGAGGAGCCTGAGACCGCGATCCCGTCTGCCGTCGCCGCCCTGCGGGACAGTGCCGGCTGGGCCACGAACGAGAAACCCCAGCCGGCCACGGCCCAGGAGCTACGCCAGCAGTGGCTCGCCGGAAGCGGCCACGAACCACATGCCCTGGGGAACGAGCACCTGGATCGCGTCCTGCAGCTGCGCGCGGACCGGCGGCGCGGGCACTTCAGCCGCTTCACCGGCCACGCGGGCCAAGACGCGCTCCCGGCGGACTTCCTGGACCGTCCCGTCTCCCCCACCGCGCTCGAGGAGTGGGTCAACAACCCCTTCGGCTACTTCGTCACGAAGGTCCTGGGCGCCGAACTGTTCGCGGACCGGGAGCTCGCGCAGGAGATCGACCACCGCACGCGCGGGAACATCCTGCACGAGGCGTTGGAGAACCACGCGAACCAGGCCTTGGCGGACGGCGCCCTCCCACCGGTCGAGCACCTGCTCGAGGAGGCCGAGCGGATCATGGAGCGGGAGCGCAACGAGTACTGGATCGAGGACCTCTGGCAGCACCACCGCGCCGAGATGCTGGACCAGCTGCGGGAGACCCACGCGCATCTCGAGACACAGCACGCCGACGGCTGGGGCCTCGACGCCCCCGAGGTCGCCTTCGGCGAGGACCCCGAGATCACCCTGGACCTCCCGGACGGCACGGTCCTGCGCTTCCGCGGCAAGGTCGACCGGGTGGACCGCCACCAGGACGGCACGGTGCGCGTGGTCGACTACAAGTCCGGCCGCCGGGACCGGTTCGCGCACCTCACCCCGGAGGACCCGACCGCCGGCGGCACCAAGTTCCAGCTGCCCGTCTACGGGCTGTTCGCCCGCTCCCTGGGGAACGGGGCGGGCGTGCGCGCCGAGTACTGCTTCCTCGGGGCCCCGGGCGAGCCGGTCGGCTACGAGCTGACGGACGACGTCGTCGACGCCCTCCGCGGCACCGCGCACGGCATCGTCACCGCGCTGCGGGCGGGCGTCTTCCCGCACCTGCCCGAGTCGGAGCGCTACACCAACGTCACGACCGTCTCCGGCCACCGTGACGTCGAAACCCTGTGGGGCAAGCTCCAGGGCGCCCCCGAGCTCGAGCCCCACCTCGGCCTGCTGATCCAGGAGGACACCCCGTGACCACGGAGACCGCGCGAATCCCGCTCGTCGACGAGCCCGCCCGCGAGACCATCCGCCACGAGCTCGGCCACTCCGTGTTCGTGGAGGCCGGCGCCGGCAGCGGCAAGACCCGCGAGATGGTCCAGCGCGTCGTGGCGCTGGTGGACGGCGGCACGCCCATCACCGCGGTCGTCGCGATCACCTTCACCGAGAAGGCGGCCGGGGAGCTGCGCGAGCGCGTCCGGACCGCGCTCGCCACCGGGCACGACGACGACGCCGTGCGCTCCCGCCGCGGCACCGCCCTGCACGACCTGGACATCGCCCCCATCGGCACCATCCACTCCTTCGCCGCCCGGATCATCCGGGAGAACCCGCTGGAGGCCCGGGTCCCGCCGGGCATCGAGACCCTCGACGAGATCGAGTCCTCGCTGGCGTTCGAGGACCGGTGGCAGCAGATCGTCGGCTCCCTGTTCGGCAAGCCCGAGCACTCCGCGGCCATGGAGGTCCTGTTCTCCTGCGACATGACGATGGGCAACCTCCGGGACACGGCCCGGGCCATGGACGAGAACTGGGACCGGCTGCCGCGGAACGTCGCGGGCACGGCCGCGGAGGCCGACCCCGCGCCGTGGCGGGAGCTGGTCGCCGCACGGGAGGAGCTGCACGGCGCCCGGCGCGGCTGCACCGACCCCGAGGACGGCATGTTCACCCGCACAGCGGCCCTTCTGGAGTGGGCTGGCGCCCTCGAGGACCGGCGCGAACAGGGCACCCGGGCCTTCCACGGCC
Source organism: Kocuria rhizosphaerae (assembly GCF_044462265.1). Classification (NCBI taxonomy): domain Bacteria; kingdom Bacillati; phylum Actinomycetota; class Actinomycetes; order Micrococcales; family Micrococcaceae; genus Kocuria; species Kocuria rhizosphaerae. Next base: position 18,526 of record NZ_JBISWL010000144.1, on the reverse strand, counting down.
ACCTCGGCAACCTGCCCGCCAAGGGCAAGGCGCGAGGCAAGAAGGCCAACTGGACCAACGACATCGCGGACGTGAAGGCCCTCGACGAGCGCATCCGCGAGCTGGCGGGCGAGCTCGCCGCCGCCCACGTACGCCCGGCCCTCGACCTCGTGCTCGCCGTCATGGCCGCGGTGCTGCACGAGGCCGCCGATGAGCGCCGCCGGCAGGGGCGGCTCGAGTTCCACGACCTGCTCGTGCTGGCCCGGGACCTGCTCGTCGGCGAGGAGCACGCCGAGGTCCGGCAACGGCTGCACGACCGCTACGCGTGCCTGATGATCGACGAGTTCCAGGACACCGACCCCATCCAGGCCGAGATCGCCCTGCGCCTGGCCTCCTCCGTCTCGTGCGGGCCCGACCGGTGGAAGGAGCTGCCCGTCGAGGGCGGCCGCCTGTTCATGGTCGGCGACCCCAAGCAGTCCATCTACCGCTTCCGGCGGGCCGACATCGAGACCTACCTGGGCTTCCAGGAGCGGGCCGCGGCGGATTCGTCGTCGTCGGTGGCGAGCCTGCGGACGAACTTCCGGTCCGTCGGTCCCGTGCTGGAGTGGGTCAACCAGGTCTTCGGCACGCTCATCGAGGAGGAGCACGGCCGGCAGCCGGCCTACGTGCCGCTCGTGCCGGACCCGGCGCGCCCGCCGCTGCCGGAGGGCTTCGGGCACCCCGTGAGCGTGATCGGCCTGACCCTGCCCGGCGCGGAGGACGGCGGAAGGCTCAAGGCCGCGGAGGTCCACGAGCGCGAGGCTCGGCACGTCGCGCACACGGTGCTCACCGCACTGGGCCGGACCGGCGGGCCGGCCTGGCGGCACCAGGACGGGCGCGACGACGCGCAAACCCGTCCCGTCACCGAGGAGGACATCGCGATCCTGCTCCCGACCCGCACGTCCCTGGAGGTCCTCGAGAAGGCGCTCGACGAGGCGGGCATCGTCTACCGGGCCGAGGCGTCCTCCCTGGTCTACGGCGCCGCGGAGGTCCGGGAGCTCATGCTCATCCTGCAGGCACTCGCCAATCCGGCCGACTCGGGCCGGCTCGTCCTGGCCCTGCGGACCTCGATCCTGGGCTGCGGGGACGACGAGCTCGCCGCCTGGCGCCTCGGCGGCGGCTGGTGGAACTACCGGGCGGACGCCCCCGAGGGGCTCGAGGACACCCGCGTGGCCCGCACCATGCTGGCGCTGCGGAATCTCTCCGGGGCGCTGTCCCGCAGCGGCGTCGCGGACCTCATGGAGTGCATCCTCGAGCAGTTCCTGGTGCTGGAGGCCGCCACGGACTCGCCCCGCCACCGGGAGACGTGGCGACGGCTGCGCTTCGTCGTGGACCAGGCCCGCGCCTGGGGCACCGCCACGCACGGGAGCCTGCGGGACTACCTGCGCTGGGCCGAGACCCAGACGGCGGAGGGCGCCCGCGTGAAGGAGGCGGTCGTCCCCGAGACCGACGCGAAGGCCGTGCGGATCACCACGGTGCACGCGGCCAAGGGCCTGGAGTACCCGGTGGTGATCCTCGCCGGCACGGGCTCGACGCCCCGGTCGGGCACCCACCACGTGCTCTTCGCCGAGGACGGGACCATGGAGGTCTCCCTCAAGACCGGGCTGACCACCGCCGGCCACGAGGAGTTGAAGAAGCGCGAGAAGGACATGCTCGCGGCCGAACGGCTGCGGCTGCTCTACGTGGCGTGCACCCGGGCGCAGAGCCACCTGGTCGTGTCGATGTACACGGTCTCGGAGAACGGTGAGTCCTCGCACGCGGCGCAGCTGCGGAAGGCGCACGTGGCCGGCACGCCGGAGTTGCCGTTCGAGGCTGTCGAAAGCAGCCGACGGCGGGCGGAGGCCGTACCGGAGGAGCGGTCCTGGGACGAGGTGCTCGCCGAGTGGACCGCGGTCAGCGGGCGCTGGTCCGAATTGTCCCGGATCGAGGGCAGCCGCTCGGTGACGCGGGTGGCCCACGCCACGCCCCCTCCTCCCGCGAACGAGAACGGTCATGCTGTCCCGTCGCCCTCCTCAGTGGAACCGCCGACGGGCGACGACGACGCCCCCGCCGCACCGCAGCTCCCGTCCCTGGCGGAGTCCGAGCGGCTCGTGCCGCTGGAGAGCCCTCCCTCGGAGTCCCGCGGCGCCCTGCTCCACGGGTCCGAGTTCGGCACGGCCCTGCACCGGCTCATGGAGCTGTGCGACCTCGCGGACCGGGAGTCGCTCGACCGCCACGCTCCCGTCGTGGCCGAACTGCACGGACTCCCGGACACCGAGGCCCTGCTGGCCTGCGCCCGCTTCGCGTGGGACTCCCCTCCCGTGCGGGCGGCCGCCGCGGCCGAGCACTGGAAGGAGCTGCCGGTCGCCACCATCGACGAGGACGGCGCGGTGCTCGAGGGCGTCGTGGACCTGCTGTACCGGGAGGCGGGAGGGGACTACGTGGTCGTGGACTACAAGACGGACATGGCGCTCTCCGAGCTGAGCCAGGAGGCCTACCGGCATCAACTGTCCCTCTACGCAGGCCAGCTGGAGGGCATCACCGGCGGGCGCGTGCGGGAGCTGGTGCTGGTGTGCTGCCAGCCGACGGTGCGGCAGGTGATGACGTATGAGCACGTCGGAACCTGAGCACGCGCTTGCCAGCCATTCGCCAGGGCCGGCTCCGTCATTGCTGGCTCCTCCATCAGCTTCCCCGAAAGGACGCATTCCGTGAGCGACGACAATCCCTTTGAGGACTACCCCTTGGAACAGCGGCCACTGCCGCTCCAACTCACCGTCGCCCAGCAGGATAGGGCAGCGGGCCTGCTGGTGGGCATGGCTGTCGGGGACTCCCTCGTGCGCCCCCACAGAGATAGCCTCCAGCCCTTGCGCACATGGACCCGCATCACGGAGCACGCCCTCTCGCTGGCGCAAGGCCACGGCACGTTCCCGTACCGGCGGTGGTCGGGAACCGACTGGCGAGAGAGCGTCCTTCCTGTCTTCGCCCACGTGAGTGGAGAGGTCCTGCGCAACCTCCATGAGGCGCCGGAGAAGATTTTCCGGCAGAGCTACGAAGTCGGCACGGACGCCGGCAATGACCTGAACTTCCCCGACCTGAAGTCCATGGGCACCTGCTGTGCGCTGTGGGCAGTGATGCTTCACCATGCCGTGCTCCACGGAGAGGCGGATCTCTACGCCGGCGTTCCGTTCGTTGCCGACGAGGAGGAGCGCTACGAATGGACGGACATGATCAGCGGCATGGAGCAGGGCGTCATCTCCGACGTCGACGACGCCGGGCCCTTCGACCTACTGAGCTGGTCGTGGCTGACGCTCTCCACCGCCACCACCTCTCGGCGCTCCCACCGGTTCGCGGAGGTCATCCGGCCGGACCACCTCGACGAACACGATGCACTGCCGGTGGCGGCGCTCGTCGGGACTGCGCTGGGCGCCGTGCACGGTTTCTCGGCGATCCCGTTCGAGCTGCGAAGGCACCTTCGTGGGGACAATGCCCTAAACGCCGACCTCCTCATGCGCGAAGCGGTCGCGGCCGCGTTGGGTCTTGCCCCGGACTCGGGACACTGGCCGGATGTCGAGCACATGGCGCCGAACGACGCCGCCCCGACGACGACGGTGGCGCACCCGAGCGATCCCGGAGTCAAGCTCGCCGGGCTGGACGCCCTCGATCGCAACCGGGCGGAGGCCGTCGTGTCCCTGTGCCGACTCGGAGCGAGGCAGACACCCCGGTCCGTGGAACATCACGACCACGCCTGGTTCTGGCTCGTCGACTCGGACGATCCGCAGGACAACTTGAACCTCACCTTCGTCCTGGAAGACGCGGCTCGCACGCTTCTCACCTTCCGCCGCGAGGGCAAGACCATCCTGCTCCATGGCTTTGGCGGTGAGAGCCGTACGCCCACCGTGGCGGCGCGGTATGGCGCCTTGATATCGGGGCAGTCCCAGTGGGAGGAACTCCGGAGGGTCGTGCAGGCTCTTCCGCATGCCGGACCCAACGCAGGCTTCCTGTGGGAGCTGGCCTCCGCGGACGCGCGGCCTGCCGAGGCGGCGGAGGAGAAACCGGCCGAGCAGTCGCCCTCCAAGTACTTCACCGTGGACCGGCAGCTCATCGAATTGCTCAGCTGGACGATCGCGGCCGGGCTGCTCAAAAAGGACCACACGGACGGGTGGGTCGAGCCGACGGGGGGTCCCGGAGACGGTTTCGCCGTCCTGCTGGGAAGCGCCCGGATCGAGTTCCTGCGTGCCGGCGAGGGCATCTCGCTCAACGGCGAGCCGTTCATGAGCTGGTCGGAGGTGCTCACCACCAGCGGTCCCCATCTCGTCGTGGCCCGCCTCGAGGCCGAGCTGGGCCTCCTGTTCAGGGGATGCGTGGTCATCCAGACAGTCACCTCCTCGTGGAAGGCAGAGTTCGCCGCTGCACTCGTGAGAACCGGCTACGGTTCCACCCGTTCTGTGCGAGTGCAACCGCTGGCCGAGTCCGAGGAGAGGCGGGACTACATGCGGGAAATGTTCGGCCCGCGCCTGCTGTGCACCGTCGACGACTTCTCCTTCGTCGTGAACGATCACGACGTGATTGCCACAGGGATGGTTCCTCTCTGGCACGCCGGTTCCGACGGCGAGAGCCCGGAGCTGGCGGCGTGCACCGTGCTGAACAAGTTGCTCGAGTGGCGGCGAGATCGCGACAACGAGTAATGAGGTCTCGCCACCAACGACAGTGATGTCCTCCGTAACCATCGTCCTCACCTCAATCATGCCCTGTCGACGCGCCTCCGATTTGTCTCGGAAGGTTTGCCTTCCAAGACGCACCTCCAGCACGGTGGTGGGTGCATCGGCACTGCGTGCAATGGTTACGATGAGCATTGTCTGGTTCGGTGCGATCTAGAGGAGGAACGATGCCGTTCGAAGTCTTCGACAAGAGGATGACACCGTTGGTGAAGGCGCCGAGTGTAACGATCCAAAAGCGTGGGGTGATCTCGTTGAACAAGGCCGCCCACGGCCTGATCGGGAACGCCGAGACGGTGGAGTTGCTCTACGATCGCGACCGTCAGGTCATGGCGCTGCGTACGGTCGATGAGTCCTCTCCGCATGCCTACGCGGTGCGCAACGGCTCCAAGCGCGGATCGGGGCAGGCGATTGTTTCGGCCACCGCATTCACCGCCCACTACGGCATCGACACCACCGCCACTCGACGGTGGAAGCCCTTCATGGAGGACGGCATGCTTTGTGTGGATCTCACCACCGAGGGCACCGTGATCACCGGCAACCGCACCAAGACCACGACCCCGACGGACGCCGTGGAACCAATAGAGGCACCGACGGACGACGCGTCCACTGATGTACCCGTCGACGACCCCGACCACCCCTGATCCACTCCGCCACCCGGATTTCGAAAGGAACACCACCCATGGCCCAGAAAGTCGAAGTGCACCTCGAGGACGACCTCGACGGCGGCCCCGCCGACGACACCGTCACCTTCGTTCTGGACGGCAAGGACTACGAGATCGACCTTTCCACCACCAACGCCGAGAAACTGCGTGAGGCCCTGCGCCCCTTCATGGAGGTCGGTCGCAAGACCACCCGTGGTGCCGGTGCCCGCGGCGCCCGGTCCCGCGCTTCGGGCAGCAATCCGGACACCGCGAAGATCCGGGCGTGGGCGAAGGAGAACGGCTACGAGGTCTCCGATCGCGGCCGGATCCACCAGACCGTCAAGGACGCCTACTACGCCGCTCAATGAGTCGGCAACCTCCCCGGACAAGACGATGCGTGGTGGACGGCCCTCACACGGTCGTCCACCATCGTGCGTGAGGTGGACGGCACCTAACTCGCAGACCCGGCCATAAGATCGAAGATGGTCCGCCCTGCCGCGGTGAGCTAATCGGCCTACCCACAGAGCCTTGGCTAGAAGGGCCCGCTGTACACGCTCTGGCAGCCTCCATACGCTCCAGTCTCCAACAACAGGAGCACTTCGTGCCCCACACCACCCCCGCCCCACTCAACCTCTCCGCCGCGGCAATGATCGGCTGCTGGCCCAACACGGAGAAAGTGAGCTCGATGGTGGCCGTTGGCTCCAGCTTGACCTACAAAGATGCTCTAACGCTGCGAGGACATCATCGCCGCCGATATCCAGTTTCGCTGAAGAAACCTGCAGCATCAATGGTTTCTGCACGTCCCACATTTGGTCGCCGCACAGGCGATGGGGCGAGCCCTGCCTCGTCATGACGACCGTGATCGCCACCGCCCCGCGGGCCTGTCTATCTCCGACCGCAAATCATCTCTAAGTCTAGGTACTCAACTATCAATTTCTTCTGGTGGCAATAGGTGGAGCGATTGAAATAGTTGAGACGGTCGAGGAGAGTCGATTTCGTACCACCCACTAGACGGATCCCATACCGGCCACCCATCCCCTGGAGGAAAGTCATGTATACCCTCATATTCCAGGTCATCACCAAGCTGTAATAACATTTGCAAGCTCAACAGTAAACCTTGCGAGGCCACCGCCAACGCCCTCAATAATATATTTGCACTTTCATCATCAAAAGCGCCATGTGTAACGAATAGCGCGCTTCCATGCGCCATTGGGTGACGCAGCTTATAGCAAACCATTAGCAAAGTCCCTGACTCGTCTTGCCAATGAGTGTCAGCGAAGGCTCTACGCACATTGTCGTCAGCGACCAAGTCTTCATGTTCATATGCATAATGGCGAAGGGTTTCTAGAATTCGCTGGTAGCCAGGGGGCAATTTTTTTTGATGCCCCAGACGACTGGAGAAAATAAGTTGCTTTCACCCAATTCCCCTTATTTTTTGGACTGGGTAACGCCAGGTATTCCAAGTAGCGGTCGAGCGCATTAGAAATATAAAGGTGTCTTGTATATTCGGTAGTAATTAAGGAAACTTGATCATTTCTGGCGGCCGCATACTCAGCAGCTGGTTTACACATCCAATTTGATGGATGATTTTCATCCATTGGGTGAACGATGACTTCCTTAAGCCCAGCCGCCATTCGCAACCATTCTTGCGTGAGATACCAATTCCGCGCGGTTTCCCCCTGGGTCCCAGGTAATGGCGCCGAATCGTGCACATTCCCGGACTTTTTGTGCAAAATTGGTGGATCGCCAGAGATTGCATCGGCCAATATCGTAATGTGAGAGCGCAAAGGTCTCCACGCAAGATGCTCCATAAGCTTGTCTTATCCCTCCGTTTGGCTCCTATTTGAGACACGTTCTCCCCAATCGCAGTGCAGATTATACGTGCCTTGGATTGACAGTGCTGTACTTCCTCTCCCCGCAGGCGAACCAGGCGGTCGTTCTATAGTCGGTTATTTCAGTGCGCATTTCGGGGTAATCCAGAAGACCCGAATGACGGGCCTCGCGCCCTTCTATCCGACACTGTGTACCGCGACGACCGATCCACCTTATAAGTTTTTCATGAATCGAATCCCATATTTGATAAGACTTGCGATTCCATGGGTTCCTGGGGAACATACATACTCCTCGTCTTATAAGCAAGGCGCGGAACCGCTAGCCGGCAATCGTGATCTTCAGCCGTTGCGGCTCCACCTTCTCCGACTGCAGGAACTTGGCGAGCTTATACTCTAGTTCGCGTTTCCGCCGGGTGGCCGAGCGGGCCCCGTGGGGCTCTGCTGAGAAGATGGGGTCTGGTCGGCTTCCGGTGCGCAGGCTTGGAAGTAGTTTTAGTAGTTATGGCTGAGGCGTTGAGCGGTGTCGGCCAGGCCGGTGATCATGACTGCCATGGCGAGGTAGAGAGCGTCCGGACGACTGTTCAGTTACCAATTCTGGGAGCTGCTGGAACCGTTGATCCCACCGCCCCCGCCAGTGAAGAACGGGAGAACCGGCAGACCCTGGGTCGACGATCGGGCCGCACTGGAGGGCATCCTTTTCGTGGCCGAGCACGGCATCGCATGGAAGAAGTTGCCGACCGAGCTGGGCTTCGGCTCCGGGATCACCTGCTGGCGCCTTCTGCGAGCCTGGCAAGAAGCCGGGGTGTGGGAGAAGCTCCACTATGCCGTGCTCGAGAAGCTCGGGCAGGATGGGGCGCTGGACTGGTCGATAGCGTCCCTGGACTCGGTGAGCGTCCGAGCGATAAGGGGGCGAGCTGACCGGCCCCAATCCCACCGACCGCGGCAAACTCGGCACCAAGTACCACCTGCTCGTCACTACTGATGGGTGGCCCTTGGCGGTGGCGATCACCGGCGCCAACCGGTATGACTCCATGCTCGTGAAGCCGATCCTGGACGGGCTGACACCGGTCAAGGGACCCCCAGGCCGCGGACGAGCTCGGCGCCACCCGGGCAAGCTGCCTGTGGGCAAGGCCCGTGCGCCTTCCGGCGGGTGCGGCCTATCTACGCCGGCGTGGCATCACTGCCGGATTTCCCGGATCGGGGTGGACTCCAGCGAACCGCTGGGTCGGCACCGTTGAGTTGTGGAACGCACCATCTCCTGGCTACTGGCCATCCGCCGCTTGACCACCCGTTACGACCGCAGCGCGGTTACCATCACCGCTGTGGCCACCTTGGCGATCACCGTCATCTGCGCTCGGCGACTGCCCCGGAAAGACTATTGAAACCACCTCTTACAGCAACCGACGGGTCCGCCGTTATCTGCGCCGGCGCGAGATCACTGCCCGTTTTACCCGGATTAGCGTGCACCCCAGCAGATGCCTCGACCGGTACCGCTGGTCGTGGAACGCACCATCTGCTAATTGCTGGCCTTCCGCCTCCTGGCAGTGCGCTACGACCGCAGCGCGGCCGCCACCGCTGCTGTGGCCACCCCGGCGATCACCACCATCTGCGCCGGACGACTACCGCACAAAGCCCTATTGAAACCACTTGCAAGTGAGTTACTAGGAGAACTATTTGCTTTTGTATTAATGCAACATTCGTTGTTGCTACACCCCCTATAGGTGCATGAGGCACGTAACGCCATACCCCGCATCCGGAAAGTCCGGATTCATGCCCAGCATCAAATCTTAGCGCACCAATGACACATCTTTGTTCAATATTAGTTCCCGTGAAAACAAGACCCACCAAAGGGGAAAATGGGATGTTCAGTTATTACACCGACTTCGCTGGTCGCGAGTTTTGGGATATAAAAGCTGAGTATGAACGCCTTCACCTTATCGTGGAGGACGAGGACGCATTTGACTACGGCGAATTAGAATGGGATCAGATATATCCCGGCAAAAGTGGTGAAAGAGCTATGGACGCTGAAGTTTTTATGCCTGCCTGGCACCGCACCCATGGTGAACTTGAGCTTCCCGATATCGGGAAGATCATATCGAGTATTCATACCTTTGATAATCCTGAAAGCCTGGATGAAGGGGAGCTTAGAAACTTATGGTTCGACGAGGGTCCTCTGCCTAATGAATGCTGCGCCTGGCTATTGTGGCTTCATGACCAACAATGGGCCGTTCTTTTAGGGTCACGTTGGTCGGACGATGAACCCAGCAAAAGACGCGAGGCGGTCTTGTACGTCTCACCGAGTGTGTTTGGCGCTATTGAGGCCGCTATAAATTTGACCCGGGAAGAGCATGATCGATTCCTCCAGGTTGTTCACCTGTTATACCCCCGGGTGCCATATCGTTATCCGGATTGGTTCGCGCCCGGTCAGTGGGGGCTAGTGGGCCATTTTCATGGGACCTGCAGTAAAACAAATGAAAATTAGCAGATTACGACAAGATGGAGTTCGTCTAAACCGGGCACGAGGTACCACCTGCTGACCGACCGGAGCGGCCTGCCACTGCAGGTGCTGGTGGCCTGTCCCTGTTCTTGTGGTCCATTCGTTATGAGAGTCATTCTGTCGCCCGTGTCCACGGACAGATAGGCTGGTCGCATCATGACAAAGAGGAAGCGGCATAATTTGAAGCAAATCGTGCATCAGCTCGGTCAGGCCGACCGGCTGCTTGGAGAGAATGCCGGTGTCGCGGCAGTGTGCCGTGGGCTCCAGGTCTCGGAGCCGACGTACTACCAATGGCGGAATCAGTACGGCGGGATGAAGAGCCGACGATGTCAAGCGGCTGAAAAGCTGGAAAAGTGCAACGCCACATTGAAACGGCGGGAGGTTGAGGGGAAAACCCTAGACCCGCACAGACGCCGTGCCATCTGGCTGGGCTGAGCCGCTTCGCCTGGCACTGACCCCTCTACGACACCATCGATGCGGATTCGGATAGGCGCTGTGGGACTGGCTGCGCGCGTACGCGAAGAAAGACCCGCGGTGGGGATACCGGCGTGCGTATCACGACGCCCGAGCCGAGGGTGGGCCGTGAACCAAATAAAAATCCAGCGGCTATGGTGCCATAGGGCCTGCGTGTGCCGCAACGCCGGCGCTGCAAGCAGGTTGGGTCCTCGAGCGCCGATGCGCCCGCGGCCCAGGCACCCAACGCGACGTGGGCAGTGGACTTTCAGTTCGACGCCGACGAGCACACCAGCGAATGCCTCGACAGGCTAGTGGAACGCTCAATCATCACCGCCCGGTCATCGACCAGCTCGAGGTTCTCGTCGTAGAGCGCAGGCACTCGGCGGTGCTGCGCAGCGACAACGGGCCCGAGTTGTCAACGCCGAGTGAATATTGACCTCTTATCGCCGGACGGATTCAATCCGCCCGGCGCCCGAGGGTCAGTATTCAGAGGGCATCGACGGGATTTCATCGGCCAGGCCATGGCCGAATGGGCGGGCACTCTCGCAGGTCGGGCATATACCTCACCCGACTCGCCGTGGTGCAACGGATACGTCGAATCTTTCAACGGCCGGCTCCGTGAGGAGTGGTTGAGCATCAACAGCTTTCACTCGCTGTTGGACGCCCAGATAGTTATCGGTGGCTGGAAGGGCCAGTACACCTGACTCGTGCCACTTGAGGGCTCCTGGCTGATTTGGCTGGTGTTGTCGCTGGTCAGGGTCTTGTGGTTGGGGTCGGCGACACACTAATCGGGTGGGTAGGGTCGGGTCGTGGTGTTCGTGCGCAAGGTCCGGACGGCGTCGGGAGCGACGGCGGTGCAGATCGCTGAACATCGAGGCGGCCGGGACAAGATCCTGGAGCACCTGGGCTCGGCGCACACCGACGCCGAGCCGACCGCGCTGCTGGAGGCGGCTCGAGTGAAGATGCACCCGGGCCAGGGCGAGCTCGACCTGAGCGCGGGCGCGGTGCCCGCGGGGCAATCGGTGATCACCGGCAAGAGCAGCGCGCTGCTGTGGCACGTGCTGACCAGCGCGTACGCCCGGCTGGGGTTCGATGCCCTGGGTGATGAGGCGTTCAGGGCGCTGGTGCTGGCGCGGATCGTGGAACCGACGAGCAAGGCCGACTCGCTACGGGTGTTGGACGAGCTCGGTGTGCCGCACGCGTCGCTGCGCACGATGTTCCGGTGCCTGGCCCGGGCCCAGGAACGCGGCTACCGCGACCAGGTCGCGGCGGCGTGCTTCGCCCACGCCGCCGGTCACGGGGACCTGTCACTGGTCCTATACGACGTGACCACCCTCTACTTCGAGGCCGAGCAGGAGGACGAGCTACGCAAGGTCGGCTACTCGAAGGAACGGCGCGTGGACCCCCAAGTCGTCGTGGGGTTGCTCGTGGACCGTGCCGGGTTTCCCCTGGAGGTGGGGTGCTTCGAGGGCAACAAGGCCGAGACCGCGACGATCCTGCCGATCATCGAGCAGTTCCAGCACCGCCACGGCCTCGCCGACATCGTGGTGGTCGCCGACGCGGGCATGCTCTCCTCGGCGAACCTCAAGGAGCTCGATGCGGCCGGGGTGCGGTTCATCGTCGGCTCGCGGGTCACCAAGGCCCCGGGCGACCTCGCTTCGCATTTCCGGTGGCACGGGGATGCGTTCACCAACGGGCAGATCATCGACACCATCACCCCACGGGTGGCCACCACCAAGGCGGCCTCCGTCAACGACGTCAACAAACGCGCCGAACCCGTCTGGGACCCCGCGGTGCACGAACGGTCGTGGCGGGCGGTCTGGGCGTACTCCGCCAAGCGCGCCGCACGGGACCGCAGCACCCTCACCCTGCAGGAGAACCGCGCCAAGGCCGTCATCGCCGGCGAGAAGCCGGCCCGCACACCACGATTCGTGAAGACGGTGAACGGATCGACGCGCCTGGACGAGGACGCCCTGACCCGCGCTCGTAGCCTGGCCGGACTGAAGGGGTATGTCACCAACCTGCCCGTCACGACCATGCCCGCGGCGGAGGTGATCGCCTCCTACCACTCGTTGTGGCAGGTCGAGGCCTCGTTCCGGATGAGCAAGACCGACCTGCGAGCCCGGCCCATGTTCCACCACCACCGCGACGCCATCGAGGCCCACCTCACCATCGTCGTCACCGCCCTGGCCGTCGCCCGCCACCTGCAGGACCAGACCGGGATGAGCATCAAGAAGATCGTCCAGACCCTACGCCCACTGCAACAGGTCACCGTCCTCATCGCCGGCCACCCCCACGTCGCCGCCGACCCGTCGACCGACACCGCCCGCGAGATCCTCACCGCCACCGGCACCGAATGGCCAACCCACTAAAGTGGCACGACTCGGGTTGGACGCCCAGATAGTTATCGGTGGCTGGAAGGGCCAGTACATCCACGACCGACGCCACTGCGCGGCCACTGCGCGCTCGGCTACCTACCACCGGCCGCATACGCTCGGCAAAGCAACCATCAACTGGAAAATCAACGACCCGCACAACGTTCGGACCTAACGACGGGGCGGCCCACACCACCCCTGCCCGCCAGGTGGGGAGGAGTGGTACTTGGCTGCCCTTGAGGCCGTGCAGGAAGTGAGACGACGGTGAGTAAGGTGGCTCACACCCCGCCATGCAGTTTTACAACTGACGAGCAAAAAGGGTGGGGGGTTGGCAAACTGAGACACCCCTGTGGTACCTTGTAGTTGTACAAGCGGATCGGTTGGTTGCACAACCTGATCGATGGGCGGGGAGCGTCCTGGCAGACGCCCCCGCCGCCCACGCCCGTCGCTCACGACACCACATCGGAAGGACCAAGTCATGGACACCACCAATACTACTCCGCGCCCTCTCACCAAGGTGCGCAAGACCGGCCCCGAGCCGCGCTACCCACTGCAGCCGCTGCTGGACCGCACCGGCTACACCCCGGAAGAGTTCAGCAACCTCGTCAGCCTCTCTCGCGCTACCGCCCACCGCCGCCTGCAGAGGGGCATCACCTGGGGGCAGGCCGACGACTACGCCATCGCCTGCGGCCTCCTGCCCTGGCAGGTCTGGCCGGAGTGGGACGAGGCCGACCCCACCACCTGGTGCACTCTGCCGCCCTACGAGGAGCAGGACGAACTGATGGGACTGGCCGCATGAGGTCCACCGCCAGCAACAGCAGGCGCAGCGATGACCGGGAGCGGCGGCTGGTCGAAGCCGCCGGCCTGGATGTGGACGGTGTGACGTCCTTCCAGCTCGGCTTCGACCTCGCCGTGCCGCGGGCCAGTGGCATCTATGTCATCGCCGATCTGCGCGGCCCGCTCTACGTGGGCAAGAGCGGGCACCTGCGTCGCCGCTTCGCCGAGCACTTCGAGAACACGCACAACCGGCTGCTGCACCTGGCCCTGGCCGCCCCGGCCGGGCGGCCCACCTTCTCATGGCTTACCACCACCCCGGAGGACCTCACCTCCACCGAGGTCCGCTACATCCGAGCCCTTCACCCGTTGTGCAATCAGCACCTGTTCATCCACAGCAACCACTAACTCAAGGAGACCATCGTGTCCAACACCTTCGCAGCACTGCGCGCCCACATGGGCAGCACCCCCTACTTCATCACCACCATGACCGCCCGTGAACTGACCAAGACGGCGCGGCCGGCACACGAGAACGAATCCTGGGCAAGCCTGTCCATCGAGGATCGCATGCAGCGTGAGGCGGACATGGGCCGGATCAAGAAGCAGCTCGTCCCCTACTTCGCCCAGCACCCTGACCGCTTCTTCGGCGCGATCATCGTGCTGGTGGAAGAAGGCGCCCTGGAGTTCGAATCGCTCTCGGAGGTCGCCAAGCTGCCCAACGCCTACAAGAGCGGGGTTCAGGGGATCGGCTTCCTCACCGACCACGGCAAGGGCGAACACATCGTCCTGGACGGCCAGCACCGCCTGATCGCGCTCCGTGAGGTGATCACCTCGCAGGAATCCCTCGGCCCCGAGCAGTACAAGGTCGGCGACGACGATGTGACGGTGATCTTCATCGAGAACACCGACCCGCGCAAGACCCGGCGGATCTTCAACAAGGTCAACCGCTACGCCAAGCCCACCGGCCGCGCCGACAACATCCTCACCTCCGAAGACGATGGCTACGCCATCATCACCCGCCGGCTGCTGGAGATGAACGACCATGACGGCCCTCTGGCGCCGCGTCCGATCTACGACGAGGACGGCGACCCGGTACTCGACACCAAGACCGGTAAGCAGGCCTACCAGGAGGTCGTCAACTGGAGGTCTAACACCCTGTCCAAGGGCATGAAGCACCTGACCACCATCAGTGCCGTTCACGACGGAGTCATGCAGATCGCCAAGTTCGAAAACTTCCCCGACCTCGACCGCATCGTCACCCCGAATGAGAAGACGCTGGGGAAGGCCTATGAGGCGGTCGAGCCGTGGTTCGAGACGCTGCTGGAGGAGGTCAATGCCTTCAAGAACGCCCTGGAGGACCCCGACACTGTTCGCGATGTCCGCTTCGACAACGACGACCGTCACACCCTGCTGCTGCGCCCGGTCGGGCAGATCGCCCTCATCCGCGGCCTGGTCCGGGCCATGGGACTCAGCAGGGATGAGAAGACCAAGCAGCCGCGCCTGAGCCTGAACACGGCAATCGAACGGATCAACAAGGTCGACTTCAGCGCCGGGCAGAACTCCATCTGGCGTGACACCATCGTGCGCGCCGATGGCCGCATGGTCGCCCGCAATGAGGCCTACAACCTCGCGGCCAACCTGTTGGTCCACCTCATCGCCCCCGAGTACATGGACGAGGAGATGAAGGCCAATCTCCACACGGATTGGAATAACGCCCGCGGCAACACCAAGGAGGAAGGCACCCTGCAGGACCTGCCCGACCCCGTCGCCTGACTCCACGCTGACCCGCCGGAGCCGCCCATAGGCCACTCCGGCGGGTCAGAACGGCCCACGGACTCCGCTGATGGAGAGCGCCTCCCTTGATGCAAGCGGGATCGAGCTTCCGCCGCGGACGGTGGAGCCAGGAACCAGAGCAAGGTGGGAAAGTTCTTGTGAGCGCGTGCAACAAGTGCTCCTTTCAGACCCCCTATAGGAGTACAGGCCCCGGCGACACGGTGGACCTCCACCGTCAGGTGGAGCATCTGCTGTATCGTGGGCCACACAACTGAATACCTACTCACTCACGACCGCGTCTCACCAACTGGGGGCCGCAGTCAGACACAGGGAGCAACCCATGTTCAGCACTGAGGCGGAAACCGCCATTCTCATCTTGCAGGCCCAGTCCCGCAAGGCCAGCGATCTCTACACCCAGGACCGCATCGACCGCGCGCTGGATGAGATCGTCCGCAATCCTTCCAAGACCAACCCGCCCGAACACCAGGTGCGCAGCGCCCTGGCCAACGCTGGGAAGGTCATGGCCAACCGTCGCCGTGTGGCTCCGGTGGTCTCTCACGAAGACCTCGTCATCGAGGTCGATGCCCGCGAGGACGGCTACGACGTCGTGGAGCTGCGGTACTGGTTGGAGACCGCGCCTCTGTCCTCCCCGGCCCGCACTCTGCTGCTCGCTTTGGCCGCAGGAGCCGATGCCAATGATCTGGCCGCGCAGCACGATGTCCCTGTCCAGCGGATACGGGAAAGGATCGCCCGGGCTCGCAAGAATGCTCGCGCGGACTACCTGACCACGGCGGTGGCCGCGTGAGCAGCCTGCGTCCCTTCCGTCTGACCCCGTGGCTGGTCCGCGCCCTGGTCCCCGAACGGCGCATCGGCACCTACGCCCTGCACCGGGACGGTGCGGTGGTTTACATCGGCCGCAGCGACACGGACCTGCAGCGCCGACTGATTCAGCATGCCACCGCCCACCGGGCGGAGTACTTCACCTACGACGTGCACCACAGTGTCCAGCACGCCTTCGAAGTGGAATCCAGCATGTTCCACAATCTGCAGGGCTCACTGACCAACTGCATCCATCCGGCCTCCCCGGCGGCCACTGGCGCACAGTGCCCGTTCTGCCGCCACCAGGTGCAGCTGGCTCTCACCCAGCGCCTCAGCACTCTGACTCCCATGCCCTAGCCCCTCCTCTTTCCTCACCTCTTCATCACAGCCCTAGACGGAGACCATCCCGTCTACGACACGAAAGGAACACCCACCGTGATCAACCAGCCGCTCTTCCAGACCCCTGAGGCCACCGCTCAGGAGGCGCCTGCTCCCGAGGCCGAAATCATCCAGATCGACACCGCCCTGGAATCGATGCGTGACTCCGGGTTCGACCTCACCGCCGCCGTGGGCGAGCCGATCGACAACTCCGTGGAAGCCAAAGCCTCGGTCATCCGGGTCCACACCATCGAAGGTTCCGACAAGGCCACCGGCGGTTCCGGCAAGCACAAGACGATCACCGAACTGGCCGTGGCCGACGACGGTCAGGGCATCCCCCCGCAGCACATGGCCCGTGCGCTGTCGCTGGGCTACAGTTCCCGCTACGACCAGCGCAGCGGCCTGGGCCGCTTCGGCGTGGGCATGAAGCTGGCCGGGCTGAGCCTGGGCCGGCGCATCGAGGTCTACACCAAGCAGCGCCACAGCGATCAGATCTGGCACTCCTGGATCGACCTGGACGAGATCGCGCAGAAGACCCAGACCACCATCCCTCGGACGACCGTCGATTCCTGGCCGGAGGCCTACGCCTCGATGATGACCGACTCCAGGGGTGAGGCGGTCGAGTCCGGCACCCTGGTGGTCTACGGCAAGATCGACCGTCTTTCCAGTGGTGGGACCTACGGCACCGCCCTGGACGAGAAGCTCAACGAGTTGCGGACCTTCATCGCCCGCGCCTACCGCTATTACCTTCAGAAGGGGTTGCGCATCGAGCTTAACGGCAAGGCGATCACCCTGCTGGACCCGCTGTTCTTGATGGATAACCCCCGGATCATCAAGCGCTACAAACCCCTGGACGTGCGCGGCACCGTCGTCGATCAGGCGGAGATCGAGATCGCCGACGGCCACAGCATCCACGTCACCGTCAGCCTCGTTCCCGCCCAGTTCCGCCACCGCTCGGGCGCCGGTGGCGAGACCGATCACCTGAAAAAGGACATCCGAGAGTTCCAGATCAACCAGGCCAATGCCGGCAAGGTGAGCATGGTGCGCAACTACCGGGAAATCAACTACGACATCGTCCCCCGCCTGTTGCCGGCCGGTATCGACAAGATTGACCGCTACATCGGCATCGAGGTCCGCTTCCCGGCTGATCTGGACGAGTACTTCCAAGTCCGCAACGTCAAGCGCGGAGCGGTCCCGGTGGCGAAGCTACGCGAGGAACTGCGCCGGTGGCTGGACCGGCCGGTGCGCATGGCCCGGAAGGAGATCCGCGCCCACTGGGGCGAGACCGAAACTCAAGACCGCGCCGAAAACGTCCAGGACCCCCACAGCGGGGTGACCGCCGCGGTGGGCCGGGTGGAGCAGACCAGCCCCCCCGGCCAGGCCGGCCGGGACATGACCGAGGCCCAGACCGAGGAAGTCATCAACGACATCCTCCAGGACCTGCAGTTGACCGAACCGGGCCAGGAAGAGGCTGCCTCGCGCGTGCGTGAGCTGATCGAGGAGAAGCCCATCACCATGATGGATGCGCAGTGGCCCGGCTCGGAGATGTTCGAAATTAACCACCTCAACGGCAAGGCCGTCGTCAAGCTCAATCACCGTCACCCGCTGTGGCGCGATGTGTTCGACCCCATCAAGAAGGTCACCGACAACGGCGCCAACGGGACCGACCCGGAGGAGTTGGTCGCGCTGCTCCGCAAGGCCGAAGCCGCTATCGAGCTGCTGATCATGGCCTACGCCAAGGGAGAGAACCTGCATAAGGACCCCAGCCAGTTCGACGATCTGCGCACCTACTGGGGCAAGTTCACCCAGTCCTACCTCAAGGAAGCCCTCCCCGAGGACTAGGAACATCTGGTGGAGGGGCCTGTGGCGATCAGCCACAGCCCCTCCACCAGTCCACAGGCCCAAGAGTTCCCCGGCCAGGGAGTGTGGCTGCGGATCAGCATGATCTGACCAATGACGGACCCAGGGAGGGCGAGCATGCCGAAGACTTTCGAGGACGTACTGCACCAGCTATCCGTGTTCAACGAGGAGCGGGACTGGTCGCGCTTCCACACTCCCCGCAATCTCGTGCTGGCGCTGGTTGGTGAGGTCGGTGAGCTGGCGGAACGGAAATTTTCAAGGTGTTTGAGGCCGGCGGGTGTCAGGCGGCTGCGGGTTCTGCGGCCGGTGGTCTGGGGTTCTCCGCAAATCGTGGACACGGTGCTAAGCGGCTTGGAGCCGCGTTTCGGTGGCCTGCGTGCTGGCGGCCCGCAGGGCGTGCTCGTGT
>NZ_JBISWL010000143.1:0-21368 GCF_044462265.1 Kocuria rhizosphaerae | reverse complement strand
CCGTCGTGGAGCGCTGTCCGCTCACCGGGGTGTCAGGACGCCAGGATGTCGTCGAGGCGCTTCTCGGCCTCTTCCTCGTCGATCTTCTTGGCGAGCGCGAGCTCGGAGGTGAGGATCTGGCGGGCCTTGGTCAGCATCCGCTTCTCGCCCGCCGAGAGCCCGCGGTCGCGGTCGCGGCGCCAGAGGTCGCGCACGACCTCGGCGACCTTGAGGACGTCGCCGGAGGCGAGCTTCTCGAGGTTGGCCTTGTAGCGACGGGACCAGTTGCTGGCCTCTTCGGTGTCCTTCGCCTGGAGGACCGAGATCACCTTCTTGAGCCCGTCCTCGTCGACGACGTCCCGCACGCCCACCAGGTCGACGTTCTCCGCGGGGACCTCGATCACCAGGTCTCCCTGGGTCACCTTGAGCTTGAGATACATCTTCTGCTCGCCCTTGACGGTGCGAGTCTTGATCTCCTCGATGGTCGCCGCGCCGTGGTGCGGGTAGACAACCGTCTCGCCAACCTCAAAAACCATATGGAAATACCCCTTTCAGAACTTCCATTCTAACACGGTGATAGGGTTCGCCCCGCCGCCGGGGTGCCGCTCCCGGGAGCCACCGATGCGGACGATCCGTCGGCAAACGGATAAGCTGGTCGGGACATCGTCCTGAGCTCTCGAGGAGTACGCGCCGTGAAGACCGCCGCCCGCCAGAAGCTGCAGCGCGCAGGCCTGAGTGCCGCCGCCGCGGCCGCCCTGCTCGCCACCGCCGGATGCGGGTACATCAACCCGCCGGCCACGACCACGGTCTACTCCCCCGCGGACGGGATCGTCGAGCAGGTGGGCGGCGTCAAGCTGGCCAACGTCCTCATCGTCGCGACGGGCGCCGACCAGCCGGGCCGGGTGCTCGGCACCCTCGTCAACGACGGCGACCAGGAGGTCACCGTGACCATGGAGGTCGACGGCGCGACCGCCGAGGTGCCGGTCCCCGCCAACGGCTCCGTGGAGCTGGAGGAGGCCGAGCCCGTGATCCTCGACCGCGCCGGTGCCGAGCCCGGGCTCATGGCCGAGGCCGAGTTCTCCGCCGGCGGCGAGGTCCTCGTGGAGCAGGTCCCCGTCCTGGACCACACCTACCCGCGCTACGCCGAGTACATCCCGGGCGGCGCCCCCTCGACACCGGCCAACCCGTCCAACACGCCCGCACCGGAGGGCGAGGGCGGCGGCGGCGGCCACTGACGACCGGCACGGACGGACGACGACGAGGGCCCGGAACCCGCCGCGGGGTTCCGGGCCCTTCCGCGCCCGGGACGGATCAGGGCTCGAACTTGTAGCCCAGGCCCCGCACCGTCACGAGGTGCCGCGGGGACGAGGGGTCGGGCTCGATCTTGGAGCGCAGCCGCTTGACGTGGACGTCGAGGGTCTTGGTGTCCCCCACGTAGTCGGAGCCCCACACGCGGTCGATGAGCTGTCCCCGGGTCAGCACGCGCCCGGCGTTGCGCAGGAGCATCTCCAGCAGCTCGAACTCCTTGAGCGGCATGGCCACCGGCTCCCCGTCGACGCTGACCACGTGGCGCTCGATGTCCATCCGCACGGGACCGGCCTGCACCGTCGCGGAGACGAGCTCCTCCGGTTCGCCCTGCCGGCGCAGGACCGCGCGGATCCGCGCGACCAGCTCGCGGGAGGAGTACGGCTTGGTGACGTAGTCGTCGGCGCCGAGCTCCAGGCCCACGACCTTGTCGATCTCCGCGTCCTTGGCCGTGAGCATGATGATCGGCACGGAGGAGCGCTGCCGGACCTGCCGGCACACCTCGGTGCCGGACTGCCCGGGGAGCATGAGATCCAGCAGCAGCAGGTCGGCGCCGGCCCGGTCGAACTCCGAGACGGCGTCCAGCCCGTTGTCGACGACCTGGACCTCGAACCCCTCCCTGCCCAGCAGGTAGGACAGCGGGTCGCTGAGGGAGTCCTCGTCCTCGACGATCAGGATGCGGGTCACTGCGTTTCCTCCGTGCTCCCGGCACGCGCCGCGGGGGCGGCGGGCCGTGGGGTCGATGACGCCGGGGTAGATGACGTCGGGGTAGATGACGCGGGTGTAGATGACGCGGGGGCCGACGCGGTCCGGGGCGGGTTCCCCACGGACGGGGAGTCCTGGCCACCGGTCCCCCGCGCGGCGTCCTCGACGTCGTCGGCGCCCTCGATCTGGGGGATGCTGAGCGTGAACGTGGACCCCCGGCCCGGCTGGGACCACACCGTGGCCTCCCCGCCGTGCTGGGACATGACGTGCTTGACGATGCTCAGGCCCAGCCCCGTCCCGCCGGTCCGGCGGGAGCGTGCGGTGTCCACGCGGTAGAAGCGCTCGAAGATCCGGTCCTGCTCGTCCTCGGGGATCCCCGGGCCCTGGTCGGCCACCGTGATCTGGGCCATGCCGTTGCGCTCGCGGACCCCGACGCCCACGCGCGTGTTCTCCGGGGAGTAGTGGATCGCGTTGTCGATGAGGTTGCGCAGGGCCGTGACGAGCAGGTCGTGGTCCCCGAACACGGGACGGGTGGTGCGCCCGCCCACCACGATCTCGATGCCCTTGTTCTCGGCGGGGAACCGGTTGCGGTCCACCGCGTCGGCGACCACCTGGTCGAGGTCCACGGGCCGGCCCTCCGTCACGACGTCGGCGCCCTGCAGGCGGGACAGCTCGATGATGTCGTGGACCAGGGCGGTCAGCCGGGCGGACTCCTTGTGCAGGCGCTGGGCGAAGCGGCGCACGGCGTCCTCGTCCTCCGCGGCGTCCTCGATCGCCTCGGCGAGCAGCCCGATGGCCCCGACCGGCGTCTTCAGCTCGTGGGAGACGTTGGCCACGAAGTCGTTGCGGATGGACTGCGCCCGGACGATCTCGGTCTGGTCGTCCGCGAGCAGCAGGATGTACTCCTCCGCGATGGGGGCGACCCGGACGTCGAGCACCACGGTCCCGGTCTGGAAGGGCCCCCGGGCGAGCTCGACGCGCCGCTCCTCGATCACCCCGCTGCGGCGGGCGCGGCGGATCATCGTCAGCATCTCGTCGTGGACCACGGTGTGACCCCGCACGAGCCCGAAGGCGTAGGCGGCCGGGGACGCCCGGACGACGCCGTCGACGCCGTCCACCACGACGTAGGCGCGGCCGATGACCGCGAGCACGTCCGCGGCGCCGTCCGGGAGCGTGGGCTCCTGGACGTCGGCGCGGGCCCGGCGCCCGCGGCCGCTGAGCTGGAGGGCGATCAGGCCGCTCACCCCCAGCACGAAGCCGAGCAGACCGGCGACGACGGCGATGACAGTTGGGCTCACGGATCCAGCTTAGGCTCACCGCGCCGGACCGGCCGACGCACGGGACGTCATGGTCTACGGGTTCAACGAACGTTCACCATAGGATGAGCAAAAATTCACCCCCGGCTGTGAGCGTGGCCCCGGGTGTCCCGCACCCGGTCCCTCCCGCCGTTCGATCCGCCCGGGCCGCCACCCGGTCCCGGGCCCCGGACACCGCCGCATCTCGAAAGGACGCATCCGTGCGCAAGGTTTTCCAGGCAGAACTCCACCAGGTCGGGGAGGAGCTCATCCAGATCGCGACGCTGGTCCGCGAGGCCCTCGCCCGCGCGAAGGAGGCCCTGCTCGACGTCGACATCCAGCTGGCCGAGGAGGTCATCTCCAACGACGCCCGGATCGACTTCCTCCAGAACGACCTCGACGAGCGCTCGATCGACATCCTCGCCCTGCAGAGCCCGGTGGCCTCCGACCTCCGGATGATCGTGGGCGCCCTGCGGATGAGCGCGTCGCTCGAGCGGGCCGGGGACCTGGCCCGCCACCTGGCGCAGGCCGTCCGGCTGCGCTACCCGGAGCCGGTCGTCCCCGGGCCCCTCGTGGAGACGTTCACCCGCATGTTCGAGCTCGACCTGGAGATCCTGGACCGCGTGATCCAGGTCCTGCAGACCCGGGACCTGACGCTGGCCGACGACATCTACACCCTCAAGGGCGAGATCAACACGCTCCACCAGTCCGTCTTCGACGCCCTGGCCGCCCCCAGCTGGGACTGCACGGTGACCACGGCCGTGGACGTCACCCTGTGCTCCCGCTACCTGGAGCGCATCGGCGACCACGGGGTCTCGGTCACGCGCAAGGTCTCCTACCTCGTGACGGGCGACTGGGTCCCGGCGAGCGCCGACCGCCCGACCGGGCACGGGCACGTGGGCTCCGACGGCGGGGAGTGACCCCGCGTCCGGATCCGCACGAGCGGTCCCCGGACGGAACGACGACGGGCCGGTCCCACCGCTGTGGGGCCGGCCCGTCGTCGTGGGGCGGCCGGGCTACTTCTTGCCCTGGTCGGCCACCGCCTGGATCGAGCTCGCGGCGGCCTCGGGATCGAGGTACTCGCCACCGGCCACGAGGGGGCTGAGGTCCTCGTCCAGCTCGTAGTAGAGCGGGATGCCCGTGGGGATGTTCAGGGCCGCGATGTCGTCGTCGGAGATGCCGTCGAGGTGCTTCACGAGCGCGCGCAGGGAGTTGCCGTGCGCGGCCACGATCACCGTGCGTCCCGCCTGCAGGTCCGGGACGATCTCCTGCTCCCAGTAGGGCATGAAGCGGTCCAGGACGTCCTTGAGGCATTCGGTGCGCGGGGCGCTCTCGACGTCGGCGTACCGAGGGTCCCCGGCCTGGGAGTACCGGTCGGAGTCGTCGAGCTCGGGCGGCGGGACGTCGTAGGAGCGGCGCCAGGTCATGAACTGCTCGTCGCCGTACTCCTCGCGGACCTGGGTCTTGTCCTTGCCCTGCAGCGCACCGTAGTGGCGCTCGTTGAGCCGCCAGGACCGCTTCACCGGGATCCAGTGCCGGTCGGCCCGGTCCAGGGCGAGGTGCGCGGTGGTGATCGCCCGGCGCAGCAGGGAGGTGTGCAGGACGTCCGGGGCGATCCCCTTCTCGACCAGCAGCTCGCCGCCGCGGACCGCCTCCCGGCGGCCCTGCTCGGTCAGGTCCACGTCCACCCATCCGGTGAACAGGTTCTTCTCGTTCCAGTCGGACTGCCCGTGGCGGAGCAGGACGAGCTTGTGCGGTGCTGATTCGGTAGCCATGACCTCATTCTTCCATCGGGCCGGGAGCAGGCCGCGCACGCACGGGCGCCCCGGCGGGGTCGGGTGTGCCGGACCGCGCCGGGCGGCCGCGGCGGTCTCACCAGTTGTTGGGTCCCTTGGACTCCGTGCCCACGGCCGGCCGGACGTCGGCGAGGTAGACGCCCACGGCGGTCCCGGCGATGAGCAGGACGAACAGGCTGGGCCGCAGCACCAGCAGGGTGAACGCGGTGAAGACGAGGGATCCCCCCGTGAGCGCCAGCCAGAAGCCCTTGGTCCGCTTGAAGGCCCGTTCGAACTGCACCGGGGCCTTGGTGAGGCAGTCCACGAAGGCCCACGCGGCGAGACCGGCGACGACCAGCGCCAGCGCGAGGTCGATGAGGCGCACGATTGAGAAGACCCAGGGAATATCCACGGTGCCCAGCCTACCGGTCGATCCCGGACAGGGCCCGGTCGAGGTCCTCCCACAGGTCCTCGACGTTCTCGATGCCCACCGACAGGCGCAGCAGCGTCTCGGGCACGCTGTGGGGCTCCTCGTGGTGGCGACGCCGGCGCTCGACCAGGGACTCGACGCCGCCCAGCGAGGTCGCGGGCGTCCACACCCGCAACGACTGCACGACGGCCTCCGCCGCGGCGACGTCGCCCACCGGGACGACGGCCAGGACCGACCCGAAGCCGTCCATCTGCGCGGCCGCGCGCTCGTGGCCGGGATCCCCGGGCAGCCCCGGGTAGCGGACCTGCGCCACGGCCGGGTGCTCGCGGAGCCGGCGGGCGAGCTCGCCCGCCGTGGCCATGGAGCGCTCGATCCGCAGCGCGAGCGTGCGCATGCCGCGCAGCGCCAGCCAGGCCTCGAACGGCCCGGGGACCGCCCCGTGCAGGGAGCGGTGCCCCTTGAGCCGGGCCCGCAGGCCGGCGTCGGAGGTCACGGCCGCGCCGAGGACCACGTCGGAGTGCCCGGCGAGGTACTTGGTCACGGAGTGCACGACGACGTCGGCGCCGTGATCCAGCGGGCGCTGCACGAGCGGCGTCGCGAAGGTGTTGTCCACGCACGTGAGCACCCCGCGCTCCCGGGCCGCGGCCAGCAGGGCCGGGAGGTCGGCCACCTCGAGCATGGGGTTGGTGGGGCTCTCGAGCCACAGCAGATCGGCGCCGTCGAGGGCGGCCACGACCTCCTCGGTGTCGGCGACGTCCACGGCCGTGGTCGTCAGCAGCCCCCGGGAGACGAGGTCCGCGGCCAGGGCCAGCGAGCCCTGGTAGCTGTGCCGGGGCATCACCACGCGCCCGCCCGCCGGCACCAGCGAGAGCACCGAGGCGACGGCGGCGAGACCGGAGGCGTAGAGCAGGCCGGGCCGCTCCGCGCCCTCCAGCCGGGCCAGCACGTCCTCCACGTCCTCCCACGTGGGGTTGCTGTAGCGCCCGTAGGCGCGGTCGGCCGGGTCGAGCCCCCCGGAGCCCCGGTAGGTCGAGGTCAGGACGATGGAGGGGCCCACCGGGGCGTCGTGCTCGGGGGCGGGCCGTCCCCCGGCCACCACCACCGTGTCGGGGCGGAGGGAGCCGTGGGCGGGCGGGATCTGGGAACGCGCAGTCATGGGTCCCAGGTTATCGGCCCGGCGGCCCCCCTCCGCGCGCACGGGGACGCGGGACGTCGGCCGGGGTCGATAGGCTGGGCCCGTGACTCCCCGACCGGCCCCCACCCCGCCGCCCGCCGCTCTCCGGCACCCCTCCGGGGCCTTCGTCGTGCTCGAGGGCGGGGACGGCGCGGGCAAGTCCACGCAGGCCGGCCGCCTCGTGGCGGCCCTGCGCGCGGAGGGCCACGACGTCGTGCGCACCCGGGAGCCGGGCGGCACGCCGCTGGGCGAGCGGGTGCGGGAGCTCGTGCTGGACCCCGCACACGGTCCCGTCGACCCGCGCACGGAGGCCCTGCTGTTCGCCGCGGCCCGGGCCGCCCACGTGGAGCAGCTCATCCGCCCGGCCCTGGCGGCCGGGCGGATCGTGGTGTGCGACCGGTTCGCCGACTCGTCCGCCGCCTACCAGGGCGCGGGGCGCGGTCTCGGCGTGGCCCGGGTCGCCGAGCTCAACGCGTGGGCCACCGCCGGCCTCGTCCCGGACCTCACCGTCCTGCTGGACGTCCGCGCCGCCACGGGCCGCGCCCGCCGCCTCGAGCGCGACGGGGGTGCCGGCGACCGCCTCGAGGCGGAGCCGGACGGCTTCCACGACACGACGCGCCGGGCCTTCCTCGAGCTCGCCGAGCGCGAGCCGGGCCGCTACCTGGTGCTCGACGCCGCGCGCTCCGCCGCCGAGCTCGCCGGGGAGATCGCCGCCGCCGTCCGCGCCCGTCTGGCCGTGGAGGTGGCTCCGTGAGCGTGTGGGACCAGCTGGTCGGCCAGGACGCCGTGGTGGCGCAGCTGCGGCGGGCGGCCCGGGAGGAGCGCCCCGTGCACGCCTGGCTGTTCACCGGCCCGCCGGGCTCGGGCCGCTCCAACGCGGCGCTGGCGTTCGCGGCGGCCCTGCTGTGCGAGCGGGAGGACCCTGCCGAGCGGGGCTGCGGGGACTGCCACGCGTGCCGCACGGTGCTCGCCGGCTCCCACGCCGACCTCACCCACTTCGTGACGGAGAACCCCCAGATCACCATCGAGGAGGCCCGCGAGCTCGTCGTGCGGGCCCACGACAAGCCGTCGGTGGGACGCCGTCGGGTCATGGTGATCGAGGACGCCGACCGCATGGTCGAGCGCACCTCCAACGTGATGCTCAAGGCCGTCGAGGAGCCGCCTCCCGGCACGGTCTGGCTGCTGTGCGCCCCGAGCCCCATGGACGTGCTCGTGACCATCCGCTCCCGGTGCCGCCCGGCCACGCTGAAGGTGCCCGCCGTGGCGGACGTCGCCGAGCTGCTGACCCGCCGCCACGGCGTCCCCCGGGCCCGGGCCGAGGAGAGCGCCCGGCTGGCCCAGTCCCACGTCGGCATCGCGCAGCGGCTGGCCCTGTACGACGACGCCCGCACCCGGCGGCAGGAGGTCGTGTCCATGCCGCTGAAGCTCTCCGGGGTGCCGGACGCCGTGCGCGCCGCCGACCGGCTGCACAAGATCGCCGTGGAGGAGTCCCAGGCGGACGCCGAGACCCGCAACGAGTCCGAGCGCAAGCAGCTGCTCGTGGCCCTGGGCGCCCCGGAGTCCGGCCGGGTGCCCCCGGCCGTCCGCGGCGCCCTCAACCGCCTCGAGGCCGACCAGAAGCGCCGCTCCCGGCGGATCCAGACCGACACCCTCGACCGGTTCCTGATCGACCTGACCACCTTCTACCGCGACGTGCTGACCCTGCAGCTGCGCACGGGCTCCGCCCTGGTCAACGAGCACCTGACCCAGGAGCTGCGGGACCACGCGTCCAACACGACCCCGGAGCAGACCCTGCGCCGCATCGACGTGATCAGCCGGACCCGGGACCGGATCCGCACCAATGTCAGCGCCCAGCTGGCCTTCGAGGCGATGGCCGTCTCCCTGCTCTGACTCCGACCGACTCCCCACCCCCGAGGAGCCCCCCATGATCCCTCGCGCAGCAACACCCCGGAGCCGCGCGTCCCTGCCCGCGGCCGGGGTGCTGACGGCCGCCGCCCTGGTCCTGGGCGGCTGCTCGGCGCCCGGGGACGCAACCTCCGGGGAGCCCACCTCCGGCGGCGCGAGCGGGGCGGTCGTCGCGGGTGCGCCGGAGGAGCTGCAGCGCTTCTACACGCAGACGGTGGCCTGGGAGGAGTGCACCTTCGAGGTCCCGGCGGAGGGCGCGGACGACGCCCTGCGGTGCGCGGAGGTCGAGGTCCCGCTGGACTACGACGACCCGGGCGGGGAGACCACGACCGTGGTGATGTCCCGGCTGCCCGCCGCGGGCGAGGCCCGCGGGAGCCTGCTGTTCAACCCGGGCGGCCCCGGCGTCTCGGGGGTGGACGCGATGCTCAGCGCCGAGTACATGGTCACCGACGACGTGCGGGCGGCCTACGACCTCGTGGGCTTCGACCCCCGCGGCGTGGGGCGTTCCGCGGGCATCGCGTGCCTGGACGACGAGGAGCTGGACGCGCTGCGGGCCGCCCCCGCGCCCGATCCGGCGGACCGGCCCGCAGAGGAGATCCGGGCGGAGTACGAGCGGATCGGCGCCGAGTGCGTGCGGAACGCCGGGGAGCTCGTCGCCGAGATGGGCACCGAGAGCGCCGCCCGGGACCTGGACGTGATGCGCGCCGTCCTGGGCGACGAGCGGGCCGCCTACCTCGGCTTCTCCTACGGCACCCACCTGGGGTCCGTGTACGCCGAGCTGTTCCCGGAGCGGGTGGGGCGCTTCGTCTTCGACGGCGGGGTGGACCCCACGCTCGGCTCCGGGGAGGCGACCCTCGACCAGGCCAGGGCCTTCGAGGAGAACCTGCGGCACTGGGTCCGGCACTGCCAGACCGAGATCCGCGGCTGCGTGGTCGGCGGCACCACCGTGGACGAGGCCACGGAGCGGATCCAGGAGCTGATCGCCTCCGTCGCGGACGAGGACGTGACCGCCCCGGACGGCCGGAGGGTCTCGGCCGCGAACGTGGTGGAGGGCGTGCTCGCGCCGCTCTACTCGACGCGGACCTACCCGGCGCTCGACGACGCGCTCGCCCGCGCCTTCGACGGCGACCTCTCCGCCCTGATGCGGCTCTCCGACTCGATCCACGGCCGGGACCCGGAGGGCCGGTACACGAACAACACCACCCTGGCCTTCACCGCGGTCACCTGCCTGGACCGTTCCGCCGAGGACGTCACGGACGCGCAGATGGCCGCTCTCCAGGAGGAGCTCGAGCAGGCCTCCCCGACGTTCGGCCCCTACCTCGGCTACGGCGACGCCATGTGCCAGGGGTGGCCTGTGGGCCCCGAGGAGGAGCCCCGGCCGATCGACGCGGCCGGCGCGGACCCCGTGCTGGTCGTGGGCACCACCCACGACCCCGCGACCCCGTACGCGTGGTCCGAGGCGCTCGCGGGGCAGCTGGACGCCGCGCGGCTGCTCACCTACGAGGGGTGGGGCCACACGGCCTACACCTCGGGCGACCCGTGCGTGCAGGAGGCCGTCGACGGCTATCTCCTCGAGGGTGAGCTCCCTCCCGAAGGCGCCACCTGCCCCTGAGCTCCCCCGGGGTCCGGCGCGTCCTGCGCCAGGACGGCGAGGACCGTCCGCGCGAGGGCGTCGCTCTCCCGGAAGGGTCCCGAGTTCGCCCGGGGCCGCGCGAAGGCGCCGGCGGTCCAGGACGAGGTGAACGCCCCGATCGCGAAGACCGCGCGGTGGGCCGCGCCGTCCCGGTCGACGACGCGGTAGTCGTGGTCCACGACGAGCTTGCCGGTGCTCACCGACGCCCCGTCCTCCGTCTCGAAGGTCTGCTCCATGCCCGCACCGCTCGCGTGCAGTCCCGCCAGCGCCGGATCGGCGGAGGAGACCACCGACGGCGCCGGCAGCCGGGCCTCCACGTACGCCGAGGCCTCGACCGCCGGTCCGCCGGCCCGCGAGCGGGCGCGGAAGAGCCCGGTGGCGGGGTCCGCGTCCACCTCCGTGTCCGGCCCCAGGAACCGGACCAGGCCCGCCCGGTGCAGGGCCAGCAGCTCCTGCAGCCGGTGCGCCGGCGGGCCCGAGTCCACGAAGCTGAAGAAGCCGTGCCACCACCGGCCGACCTTGCGCTGCGAGCGGTCGTCGAGCCGGTGGACGGGAACCAGCCGCCCCACCTCCATGTACACGCGCAGCAGACCGGTGAACAGGGCGAGGGTCTCGGAGTGCTCCGGCGTGGTGCGCAGGGCCAGGTCCCGCTCGACGTGGCGGACCACGGCCTCCTGGATCTGCCCGGCGTCCTCGAACACGAGCCCCTCCAGCGGGCGGTCCAGGGCCCGCAGATCCAGCACGTGGCGGGGGTCGGGAACGCTCCGGCGGAGCAGTGCCGAGAGCTCCGCGCTGCCCCACGGCGCGGCGCGGAACGCGGCGTCGAACTCCTCCCACCCGGCGGTCACCCGGCCGGGGTGGCCCAGGAACAGCTCCCGGTACCAGTGGTGGGCGGCCTCCCGGGCGATCATCGGCCAGACGTGCTCGTCGAAGTCCAGGTGCGCGTGCCGGGCGAGCAGCGCGTCCACGGCCGGGCGGGTCAGGAAGGTCAGCCGGTCGGGCGGGGGCACCCGCAGCCGCGAGGTGATCTTGGAGTGGTAGGGCACGCCGCGCCGGGAGCCCACGAACAGCCGGGGCTCCCGCCCGGACGCCGTGTAGCCCAGCGGTCCGCCGTCGGTGCGCCCGGTCCGGGGCAGGCCGTCGAGACGCTCGCCCACGGGGGCGTAGGAGCCGCCGCGGCCCTCGAAGAGCAGCGCGAGGAGGTCCACGAAGCCGAGCCCCATCCCCGTCACGAGGACGTCCTGGCCCGGCCGGATGCCGGAGTAGTCGAGGTCGTTGGTGTAGGCGGGGGACGCGTACCACCCGCCGCCGCGCCGGGCGACCGCCGCGCGGCCGAGCTGGTCGGTGGTGGGCCGGGTGTCGGTGTGCCCGAGGGAGTGGACGACCACGTCCGTGCGCAGGGCGCCCGCGCCGTCGGCCAGGACCACCTCCCAGCCGTCGTCCCGGCGGCGCAGCGCCTCGGCGCGGGCGCGGTGGTGGACGACCACGGCGGCCTCCCCCAGCCGCTCGAGGACCCGGCGCCAGAACCACTGCAGGTACACGCTCTGCAGGCGGCGGGTCGGGAACGTCTGCGCCTCGATCTCCTCGACCTGCCGGGCGAGGTCGGCGTCCGGCACGCGGGCGTCGCCGACGGTCCCCGCGGCCACGCCGCGGCACCACTCGAGCAGGGAAGGCCCCTCCCAGGCCGGGCCATCGCACTCCACGGTGGCGTCGGTGAACATCGTGACGTCCTCGGCCATGGAGTTGAGCTTGAGCAGGGGAGACTGGTCGTACCGCCAGATGCGCCCGGAGGCCGGTTCGAAGGGCTCCACGACGTGGACCCGCAGCGGCCCCACGGGGAACGCGCCGCGGTTGGCCGCGAGGCGCTCCAGCACCATGGCCGCCCGCGGCCCGCCCCCCACGAACGTGATGGTGTGCTCGGCCACGGTCGGGACCTCCTGGTACGGTTCGGGGCTCCCACGCTAACGGCTGCCGGGCGCCGCGGGGCGCCGTGCGGCGCCCCGGGACGCGGCCGGGGGTTGCGCCCACCCGGGTGCCTGGCACGAGACTGGACCGGAGCACCGCGTTCCCCAGACCCGACCGTTCCACCGACCCGGCCGTCCCCGGGTCCCGAGCGAGGAGCAGGCATGACCGCAGCGCAGCGTCAGGTGCACGTGGCCGCGCACTTCCCGGGCGTCAACAACGCGACCGTGTGGGCCGACCCGGCCAGCGGCAGCCACATCGACGCCGAGTCCTTCCTGCACATGGCACGCTCGGCGGAGCGGGGGCTGATGGACTTCTTCTTCCTGGCCGAGGGCCTGCGGCTGCGCGAGCACCGCGGGCGGATCTACGACCTCGACGTCATGGGCCGGCCGGACACGCTGACGATCCTCTCGGCCGTCGCCGCCGTCACCGAGCACCTCGGTCTGGCCGGCACCCTGAGCGCGACCTACCACGAGCCGTACGAGCTGGCCCGTCAGCTGGCGACCCTCGACCACCTCTCCGGGGGTCGCGCCGGGTGGAACTGCGTCACCACCTCGGACGCGTTCACGGGCGAGAACTTCCGGCGCGGCGGGTACCTGCTCCACGAGCGGCGCTACGACCGCGCCGTCGACTTCATCGCCACGGCACGGGAGCTGTGGGAGTCCTGGCCCGAGGACCCCGCCGACCCGGGCCCGGACGCAGGGGCCTACGAGCACGTCTCGGAGTTCTTCGACCTGCGGGGCCGGTTCTCCGTGCCCCGCAGCCCCCAGGTCCACCCCGTGGTCTTCCAGGCCGGGGACTCGGACGCCGGCCGGGAGTTCGCGGCCGGCTCCGCGGACGTGGTCTTCACCCGGCACGCGGACCTGGCGATCGGCCAGGAGTTCTACCGGGACGTCAAGGGCCGCCTGGCCGGCTACGGGCGTGCCCAGGACGAGCTGAAGATCTACCCCGGGGTCTCCTTCGTGCTGGGCGACACGGACGACGACGCCCGCGAGCGCGCCCGGGCCGTGGCCCTGCAGCAGAACTCCGACGCAACGGTCCTGGCGTTCCTGGAGCGGGTCTGGAACACCGACCTCTCCGGCTACGACCCCGACGGACCGCTGCCGGCGATCGACCCCGTGGAGGGCAGGCCCGCCGTCTCCCAGGGGCGCGTGGACCACTTCCAGGGCGCCAAGCGGCGCGCCGACCGGTGGCGGGCCCTCGCCGAGGCGGAGGGGCTGTCCATCCGGGAGCTCGTGATCCGGGTCAGCGCCGACCACTCCTTCGTCGGCAGCCCCGCGTCCGTGGCGGAGCAGATGTCCACCTACGTCCAGGAGCGGGCGGCGGACGGCTTCATCCTGGTCCCCCACCTGACCCCGGGCGGCATCGACGAGTTCGTGGACCGGGTGGTGCCCGAGCTGCAGGAGCGCGGCGTCTACCGCACCGCGTGGGAGGGCGCCACGCTGCGGGAGAACCTGGGCCTGCCCGCCCACCGCCCGGCGGCGGCGTGGGCGGCGGCCCGGACGGCCCGCAGCGCCCACGGGGTCCTCGCATGAGGCCCGCGACCTCGTTCCTGACCGCCGTGGCCCTGGACCCGGTGCCCGCAGACCGCGGCCTGCCCCCCGGCGAGCTGCTGTCCGGGCGGGCGCAGCGGGCGCTCGCCCGCGCCGCCGAGGACGCCGGCGCGGACCTCGTGACCCTCGGGGACGCCCTGGACACCGCCGGGCTGCCCGGGGTGCTCGCCGCCCGGCTCTCGGCCCTGGAGCTGTGCGCGTGGCTGGCCCCGCAGACGCACCGGGTGGGGCTGGTGCCCACCGTCACCACGACGCACACGGAACCGTTCCTGCTGGGCGCGGCCACGGCGACCCTCGACCACGCCTCGCTGGGCCGGGCCGGCGTCCTGGTGACCCCCTCGCTCGGGCCGGGCGAGGCCGCGAACGTCGGGCGCCGCCCGGACCCCGGGCCCGCGCAGGCCTGGCGGGAGACCGGCGAGGTCGCCGACGTGCTGCGCCGGCTGTGGGACTCGTGGGAGGACGACGCCGAGATCCGGGACGCCGCGACCGGCCGATTCGTGGACCGCGAGAAGCTGCACTACGTCGACTTCGCGGGCACCGACAGCGCGGGGACACCGTTCACCGTCAAGGGCCCCTCGATCGTGCCCCGGCCGCCGCAGGGCCGTCCGCCCGTCCTGGTGCGCCGGGAGCCGGAGACCGGGCTGGAGGTCCTCCGGCCGGCCGTGGAGCAGGCGGACGTCGTCCTCGTCCCCGCGGCCTCGGCCGTCGAGGACGCCGCGACGCTGCGGGCGTGGCGCCCCGGCGTCGTCGTGCTCGCGGCCCACGACCCCGGGGACGTGCCGGACCCGGCGTCGCTGACCGGGCTGGTGGCCGCCGGCGTGCACGGCGTGCACGTCACGCCCGGGCTGACCGGGCACGGGGACGCGCCCGCCCGGCTGCGGGCCGCCGTGGCCGCAGCGGGCCTCGACGGCCCGCGGGGCGGGACCCTGCGGGAGCGGCTCGGCCTGCCCCGCGCCGTCAACCGGTACGCGCGGGGCTGAGGGGCGAGGCCCCGACCAGGTCGGGGACGTCCCGGACCGAGTCGACCACCACGTGGGCGCCGGCCCTCCGCAGCGCCGCGGCGTCGTGCGCCCCGGTGCGCACCCCCACCACGGCGGTCGAGCCGGCGCGCAGGCCCGCCTGCACGTCCGCCACGGTGTCGCCGACGACCAGGACCCGGCGGACGTCCCCGACGTCCAGGGCGAGCACGGCGGTGAGGACCATGTCCGGCCAGGGCCGTGCCCGCCCGGCGTCCGAGGGGCACAGGCTGAGGTCGGCCAGCCCCATCCAGTCCAGCCGCTCGAGGATCGTGTTCAGGGTGTGCCGGTTGTAGCCGGTGGCCAGGCACACCTGCAGACCCGCCCGGCGCAGCCGCCCGACCGCCTCCTCGGCGCCCTCGACCGGCCGCACCCCCTCCTCCGCGACCAGCGCGTCCAGGTGCCGTTCGAAGTCCCGGACGGCCCGCCGGGCGCGGGCGGGCTCCGCCGCGAAGTGGTTCTCCAGGACGGCCGTGCGCGAGTGGCCGGGCGTGTCCCGCAGCGCGTCCAGCAGGCGCCGGAACCGCTCGCCGCCGGGCTCCACGCCGAGACCCGCCAGCGTCGCCCCGAAGGCCCGCTCCATGATCCCGTTGTCGTGGAACACGGTCCCGGACATGTCCAGGAACGCCAGCTCGAGGTCCCGGCCGATGCGTCCGTCGGGTGCGCCCATGGGGCTCCTTCCGTCCCGGGGCGCCACGGCGGCACCCCCTCGTCGTTCCCGTCCATGGTGCGGAGCCTCACGCGCGGCCGGAAGGCGCGCCGGACGACGTCGCGGTGAACACCCCGGGAACTTCCGTGCCGGGCCCGGCCGGGCCCGGCGATTGGGGACGCCGCGGCGCTCTCTGCTACAGTTTCACCTGCACTCGGCCCGTCCCGGACGGCGCCGTGCAGGCCTCCTTAGCTCAGTCGGTAGAGCGTTTCACTCGTAATGAAAAGGTCGTCGGTTCGATTCCGACAGGAGGCTCCGAAGTGAGGGACCCCCGCGGCCGCGCCGCGGGGGTCCTGTCGTCGCCGGAACGCGGTCGCGGGCCCGGCCTCCGCGCTACCGTTCGCCGGGCGGGACGCCCCCCTGGAGCCGTCCGCCGACGGCGGGGACAGGTCGCCCCGACCCCTCCGGGCCGGCCACCGGCAGCTCGACCGTGAAGACCGTCCCCTCCCCCGGCGTGGACACGCAGCGGATGCGCCCGCCGTGGCCCTCCACGATCTCCCGGGCCACCGCCAGCCCGAGGCCCAGCCCGGGCACCGCGCTCATCCGGGCGCTGCGGCTGCGGAAGAAGCGCCCGAACACCGCCTCGGCGTCCTCCGGGCTCATCCCCGTCCCCCGGTCGGCCACCTCCACGCGCGCGACGTCCCCGTGCCGCGCCGCCCGCACCGTCACGAGCCCACCGCCCGGCGAGTACTTGACCGCGTTGGAGACCAGGTTGTCGACCACCTGTCCGATGCGCAGCGGGTCGCACACCGCCCGCAGGCGCACGGGTGCCTCCAGGCGCAGCCGGAGGGACGACTCCGCCGCGGACAGCTCCGCGGCGGCGAGGGACTGCCGGAGCACCTCCACGAGGTCGCACGCCACCGGCTCGAGCTGCAGCACGGTCCCGGCCGTCCCGAGCAGGTCCTCCACGAGCAGCAGCAGCTGGTCGGCGTTGCGCTCGACGACCTCCAGCCCCGCGCGGACGTGGGCGGGGAGCTCCTCCTCCATGGTCAGCAGCTCGGTGTAGCCGCGGATCGAGGTCAGGGGCGTGCGCAGCTCGTGGGAGATCCCGGCCAGGAAGTCCTCCTTCGCCTTGAGCGCCGCCACGAGGTCCGTGACGTCGTGGAAGGACAGCACGCACCCCTCGTGCCGGCCCTCCTGGTCGCGCATCACCCGCGCGGAGACGGAGTAGACGCGCTGCCCGGGCGGGGTCCCCACGCGCAGGAGCTCACCGGAGAAGGACTCGCCCCGGACCGCACGGGCCGCCGGCCGGTCCCCCGCCGGGACCGGCGTCGTGCCGTCCTCGGCGAAGATCAGCAGCTCCGCCTCCGCGGCGTCGTCGCGGCCGGGCGGGACGGCCACGGAGTGCATCTCCCGCTGCCGCCGGTTGCCCAGCACGTCGTGCCCCGCGGCGTCGATCGCCAGCACGCCCACGTCCACGGTCCCCAGGACGGTGTCGAGCAGCCGTTCCCGCCGGGCGCTCTGCTCCAGCAGCCACCGAAGCTCGGCGTCCTTGGCCGTCAGCTCCGCCCTCTGCCGCTCCAGGCTGCGGTCGAGGACCTGCACCGTCAGCCCGATCCCCAGCATCATGAACGGGATGAGCAGCGGGCCGGTCACGGTGTCGACGTCCACCACCGCGCCGGGGGCCAGGAGCGGGACCCAGACCATGGCCAGGGTCAGGAGCGCCCCGAGCGGCACGGCGAGCCGGGGAATCTGCCCGGAGGCCGCCAGCCAGATGACGGGGAACACCGCCAGCAGGCCCACCCCGACCAGCGTGGACTCGATCCCCTCCCGCAGCAGCGTGATGGGGACGAAGTCCAGGACGGGCAGCGCCAGGAACGACGGGTACGGCAGCCGGTCCCAGGGCACGGCGATGCTCGCCACGGTCAGGACCGCCGTCAGGGCCATCGAGAGCCGGAACGCGGGGTCGGACAGGTCGTGGGCGTGCAGGGTGACGATGAACAGGAAGAGGAACAGCATGGTCGCGCTCAGCGGCAGGTGGCTCAGGGCCACGCGCCGGCGCAGCGACAGTTCGTGGAAGACCACGGACCGGAAGGTGAGGAGGCTGAGCACTCGGTCCACGGCGGTCTCCTCCGACGGCGGGGCGTCATCCCCGGGGGTCGGGATGACAACTGCCCAGATTAGCGGCTTAATGGGGCCATGACCCCCTCCCCCCAGGGCCGTCGGGCCGTCGTCATCGAGGACCACGACGACATCCGCCTGCTGCTCGCCCGCACGATCGCCATGCGGGGCTTCGCCGTGACGACCGCGGCCACGGGCCGGGAGGGCCTCGACGCGGTGCGCCGGGAGGGCGCGGACCTGATCACCCTGGACCTGAACCTGCCGGACGTGGACGGCATGGAGGTCTGCCGGCTGGTCCGCGAGTTCTCCGACGCCTATCTGCTCATGGTCACGGCCCGGCCGAGCGAGGCCGACCGGCTGAGCGGGCTCGGGCACGGGGCGGACGACTACATCAGCAAGCCGTTCAGCCCCCGGGAGCTGCAGGCACGGATCGAGGCGATGTTCCGCCGCCCCCGGGGTCTCGCCGAGCAGGCGGACGCCGAGGAGCTGCGCCGCGCCGCCGAGGTGCAGCGCAGCCTCCTGCCCACCCGTTCCCCGGACGTACCCGGCTACGACGTGGCCGGGCTGTGCCGCCCGTCCCGCAGCGTGGGCGGCGACTTCTTCGACTGGCACCCCGCCGGGGCCGCGCTGCAGCTGACCCTGGCCGACGCCATGGGCAAGGGCATGGGTGCCGCCCTCATCGCCGCGACCGTGCGCGCGGTGCTGCGCGCGACGTCCGTGGGCCGGCCCCTGGACATCGCCTTCACCGACGCGGCACGGGACCTCGAGGCGGACCTGGAGCCGTCGGACTCCTTCGTCACGGCCCTCACGGCGCGGCTGCACCCGCCCTCCGGGGCCGTGGACTACGTCGACGCCGGCCACGGCCTGGGGCTGCACGTCCGCGGGGACGCCGTCGACCGGCTCCCCGCGGGTGGACCTCCCGTCGGCGCCGTGCCGGGCGCGCGGTGGACGACGGGCCGGATCGTGCTGGCGCCGGGCGAGGCGCTCGTCGTCGTCAGCGACGGCCTGCTCGAGGCCTACGACGACGTCGGGCCGGCGGTCCGGGCCGTCGGCGAGGTGCTCGGCCGCACCGCGACGGCGCGGGAGGCCTGCGCCGCCGTGCTCGACCTGGCCGGCGGCGGGTCGCCGGCCGACGACATGACCGTCGTCGTCCTCCGGCGAGCCCTCCCCGACCCGCAGCCCCTGCCATGAGGGGCCTCCTCGTCCGGTCGCTGGCGGTGCTCACCGTGCTGCTGGGCGCCCACTACCTGACGTGGCGCTGGCTGGAGTCGGTGCACTGGGCGGCGTGGTGGATCGCCGTGCCCCTGGTGCTCGCCGAGACCTGGCTCGTGGTCGACGCGGCGTTCTTCGGCCTCGTGGTGTCACGGCGCGGGCGGCGGAGCGAGCCCGGTCCGCCGCCTCCCGGCGCCACGGCGGACGTCGTCGTGACGACCGGGGACGCGCCGCCCGACGTCGTCCGGCGCACCGCCGTGGCGGCCCGTGCGGTCCGGGGCGCGCACCGCACGTGGCTGGCCGACGACCAGGAGCGCCCCGACCTGGGGCCGCTCGTCGCCGAGCAGGACCTGGGCCTCCTGCCGCCCGCCGGTCAGGGCGCGGTGGCGGACACGGCTCCTGCGCCGCGGGGCGAGTTCCTGCTCCTGCTCGAGGCGGGCCAGATCCCGGAACCGGGAGTCCTCGACCGGACCCTCGGGTGGTTCCGGGACCCCGTCGTCGACTTCGTCCAGCTCTCCCGGGACACCGCCGGAGACCCCCCGGGTTCCTGCGGCCGGGCGCTGCGCGGCGACGCCCCGGAGGCCGTGCTCCGCGGCCGGGACGGCTGGGGCGGCGCACTGTTCGACGGCGCCCCCGCCGTGCTGCGCCGTGCGGCACTCGAACGGGCCGGTGGGCCCGGCCGCCACCGCACGCTCGAGCGCGAGCTCAGGCGCTCCCTCGCGCGCACCCGCTCCGCCCTCCGGCGGGCGCGGAGGTGCCCCCAGGCCACGGACCACCTCGTGTCGGGGAT
The DNA here is from genome assembly GCF_044462265.1 of Kocuria rhizosphaerae. Lineage (NCBI taxonomy): Bacteria > Bacillati > Actinomycetota > Actinomycetes > Micrococcales > Micrococcaceae > Kocuria > Kocuria rhizosphaerae. The sequence continues at coordinate 1,864 of NZ_JBISWL010000143.1, read as the reverse complement.
GCTCGACGACGTCGAGGCCGCGGTCCGGTGGACCCGGGCCGAGCTGCGCAACGGTGCCGCCGCGGCCGGTCTGGTCCCCCGCCTGCAGCAGGAGGTCGACGCCGCGGCGCGGCGCACGGTCACCCAGGACTTCGCCCAGATCCAGGCGGACCTCGCCGCCATCGCCGCCCTCGAGCTGCCCTCGGAGGCCGGCATGGTCTGGCCCGAGGAGCTCGCCTCCGCCGTGGACCGGATGTCCCGCCGGGACCTGTCCCCCCTGGCCGCCGTCGAGCCCGTCCGGCAGGTGCTCGAGGCCGTGGCCCTGCCCGGGCCGCCGTCCGGGCGGGTGACGGCGGAGGCGCTCTCCGCCGAGGCCGGCGTGCTGACCTCGGTGCGACTGCAGCGGCAGGGCCGGCGCGGCGTCCACCACGACGAGCTCCTCGTCCACGGTCCGGCCCGGGGGAACCTCGGGTGCCTGCTCGCGGGGTGCCGGACCGAACGGACCGTGCGAGCGCTGCTCGAGGAGAACCCGCTGCGCGGGCGGGGCCTGCGTCCCGGGCAGCGGCTCGTGCACCTGGCCCAGCTGTGGGGCTGCTTCGGCGGCTTCGCCGCGGCGGTGTGGTTCGCCGTCCCGGCCGCGCACCTGGTCCTGGGCGTGCTGCCGGTCACCGAGCTGAGCCGGGACCTCGTGCTGCGGCTCGTCCCCTTCCTGGTGGCGCAGCAGCTGCTGCTCGCCCTGGGCGGCGGCGACTCCGCCTGGCGGGCGCAGGCCTGCCGCCTGGCGCTGTTCCCCGACCGCGTCCGGGCCTGTGCGGCGGCGCTGCGCAGGGCTCCGGGCGGGGCGCGGCAGCGCGCCGGGCACCGGCTGCGCCCCCAGCTCGTGCTGGTGGTCCTGCTGATCGCGGCCCTCGCCGCGGGCGCCGCCCGGCTCGTGGCCGGCACCGCGGAACCGTGGACCACGGCGGTCGCCGCGGCCTGGACCGGTGTGAACCTCCTGGCGCTCGGCGCCCTGGTCAGGACCGCAGGACACCAGCGCCTCCGGGCGCGCGAGAGGACCGGCGATGCAGTTCACGGTTGAGCACAGGCCCACGTACGCCCACATCACGGGCACCGGGCGCCTGAACATGGTCGGGGCCCCGAAGCTGCGGGAGGTGGTGGAGGAGGTCGTGGGCGGCGGGAGCACCCGCGTGGTGGTGGACCTCTCCGGCACCGTCTTCATGGACTCCTCCGGCCTCGGCGCCCTCATCGGCTGCCTGAAGCTCGCCCGGCAGGCCGGCGGGGACCTCCGGATCGCCAATGTCCGGCCCCAGGTGCGGATGGTCCTGGAGCTGACCAGCATGATCCGCGTGCTGACGCCGTACGACAGCGCCGACGCCGCCTTCGGCGATGCCTGAGCCCCAGCTCCGGCGCTTCCGTCGCGGCCCCGCCACGGCCGGGACCGTGGACGCGCTGCACGCGGACCTCGACGCGCTGTGGGAGGAGGCGCCGTGGGTGGCAGAGGCCGATCGGATGGCATTCACCCTCGCGGTCGTCGAGACCGCCGGCAACGTCGTGCGCCACGCGGTGCCGGCCGCCGGGGACGCGGTCGAGCTCGCGGTGGACCTCGCGGTGGCCCCGCGCCGGCTCCGGGCCAGGATACGGGAGATCGGTGCCGCCCCGGCCAGCGTGGAGCTCGGGGCGCCCATGGTCCAGGAGGACCTCGAGTCGGGCCGCGGCCTCGCGATGGTGCGCGCACTCGTCGGCGGCGTGGGCCTCGAGCGGGACGGCGACTCGAACGTGTGGACGCTCAGCCGGGAGTGCGGCCGCTGACGGCCCGGCCGGGCGGCGGTCCCGGACCGCCGCCCGCGCCACCCCCGACGGGGCGCGGACCGGGACCGGCCCCGGC
>NZ_JBISWL010000142.1:0-69781 GCF_044462265.1 Kocuria rhizosphaerae | reverse complement strand
GCCGGCCGGCCGGCCGGATCCGTCACAAGTTACTGTACGGAAACCCTCGTCTGCATCGACATCCGCAGAAGAGGGGACACCGCCGGAACTCTCTCCCGGAATCACCCGGAATCCGCTCCGACCGGGGCGAACGTCCCCCTATTTGCGGATGTGAACTGTCGGTCCGCGCTCGTAGACTGCTGTTCGAGACAACTGATCAGGGGGCTCCCGCAGCAATTTCGAGCACCCGGTCGGGGCGCCGGCCCGGCTCCCCGCACCCGGGACCGCAGGCGGGAACCCGAACAGGGCGGGCCGGGAGAGGTCATCATGATCGCCGCGATCATCACCGCACACGACGAGGCGACGCACGTCGAGCACACCGTCGTCGCCCTGCGGCACCAGACCCGCCCGCCGGAGCGCATCGTCGTGATGTCCGACGCCTCCACGGACGGCACGGTCGACGTGGCCCTGCACGCCGGTGCCGAGGTGCTCCTCACGGTCGACGACTGCAACTGCAAGGCCGGTGCGCTGAACCAGGCACTGGCCACCGTCCTCCTGGGCCCCGACGACCTCGTGCTCGTCCTCGACGCGGACGCCGAGCTGCCGGCCGGCTTCCTGGCCCGTGCGCTCACGGTGCTCCGGGACCGGAACGTGGGCGCCGTCGCGGCGCGGCGGACGACCGGCGGCGGCGCCGCACTGATCCGGCGGCGGGCCCTCGACGACGTCCACCACGCCTTCGGTCGCTACTGCGACGAGGGGCCCGTGACGGGCCAGATCCGCCTGGCCCTCGACCTCGAGGCCGTCGGCTGGCGGCTCTCCGCGCCGCTCGACGTCGACGACGAGGTCACCGGTCTGGGCGTCCCGGCCGGCTCCGCACGGGCCGCCTGAGCCCGGAGAGCAGCTCGGCGGTCAGGAACGGCCCGCGACGACCACGGCGACCGCCCCGGCGAGCACGGCCGTGGTCAGGCACCCGATCGGAAGCGGCAGGCAACAGCCGCCCACCGTCACGTTCGTGCCCCTGCGGGTGCGCGTGGTCCAGCCCGGGAACGGGAACAGCCGCGGACCCGTGCGAGGTCCGCCCCGGTGGCCGGGAAGGTCGTAGCCCGGCCCGAAGCGGCCCGGGCCCTGCGCCCCGGGCCTGCCCAGGCGCGAGCCGCGGGCCCAGGACTCGTCGTCGGCCGCCGGGCGGCCCGAACCGGTGGGTGTCATGGCTCCATCAAACCATCAGCAGGCTGTCGGGTCCAGGCCGGGTGCCCGTTGCGCGGCTCAGCCGCGCAGCAGCAGCTCGCGGGCCTGCTCCACGTGCTCCCGCACGGCGTCGGCACGGCGGACCACGGCGTCCAGGCGGTGGGTTCCCGAGTCCTCGCCGGGGCTCATGAACCGCGCCATGGTCAGGGCCTCCGCCGCCTGGGCCATGGCGTTGCCGGCCCGGGAGAGCTCACGGTGGACGTCGTTGAGGTAGCCCCCCGCGGAGGCGGGGATGTCGTGGCTGCCGCTCGGCGCCGTGGCCTGGGCCGCGCTGCACACGGCGCGAACCTCCGGCAGCAGGTCGGCGAGCGCGTTCGCCGTGGGCACCACGGACCGCGCCAGGTCCTTGTCGGGCAGGGACTCGAGAATCTGGTGGAAGCGGTCCAGGCCTCGGCGGAACCGGTCGTGGGCGCGGCGCCACACGCCCAGTCCGAGCTCGGCCTCGTCACGGCGAGCGGCGCGGTAGTCGCGCAGGAATGCCACGGGCGGTCCTTTCAGGAGGGGACGGTCCATCCTACGGCGACCGGCGCACCAGCACGGGCACCGGGCCTCCCACGACCGGCACCGGACCGCCGGCCCCCGGTCTCAGGGAACGAGCAGGACCTTGCCCACGTGGGAGCCGGAGTCGAAGTACTCGTGGGCCCGCGCGACGTCGTCGAGGGAGAACGTGCGGTCGACCAGTGGGACGACGCGACCGGCCGCCACGTGCGGCCAGACGTGCTCGCGCACGGCCGCCATGATCCGCGCCTTCTCGGCCGCGGGCCGGGAGCGCAGGGTCGTGCCGATGACCGCCCCGCGCCGGGCCATGAGCTTGCCGAGATCGAGCTCCCCCTTCGGCCCGCCCTGCAGGCCGATGACCACGATCCGTCCGTTGACGGCCAGGGCGTCCAGGTTGCGGTCCAGGTACGCGCCGCCCACGACGTCGAGGACGATGTCCGCGCCCGCCCCGCCCGTGAGCTCCCGCACGCGCTCCACGAAGTCCTCCTCGCGGTAGTTGACGGTCTCGGCGCCCAGGTCACGGGCGGCGGCGGCCTTCTCGGCGCTGCCGACCGTGGTGAGCACGCGCAGCCCGAGGGCACGGCACATCTGGATGGCGTTGGTGCCGATCCCACCGGTGCCGCCGTGCACCAGCACCGTCTCCCCCTCCCGGGCCGCGGCGGCCATGAAGACGTTCGAGAACGCGGTCGCGCAGACCTCGGGCAGGCCGGCCGCCGCCGTCAGGTCGATCCCGTCGGGGACGGGCAGCACCTGCGCGGCGGGGGCGACGACCTCCTCGGCGTACCCGCCGGAGTCCAGCAGGGCCACGACCTCGTCCCCCACCGCCGGGCCCTCCCCGGCCGGCACGTCGGGGCCGGTCTCGACCACCGTGCCGGAGACCTCCAGGCCGAAGATCTTCGATGCCCCCGGGGGCACGGGGTAGCGACCCAGTCGCTGCATGACGTCGGCGCGGTTGAGGCCGGCGGCGCGCACGCGGATCCGCACCCCGTCGGGCGTCAGCTCGGGAGCGGGGACGTCGGTGACCGCGAGGACCTCCGGGCCGCCGGGAGTCATCTCGAGCACTGCGCGCATGGGTGGGGCCTTCCTGCCGGGGACGGGGTGCACGTCCATTGTGTCCCGCGGCGCGGACCAGGTAAGCCCGGGCGACTCACCGGATCGACGCGCAGGCCTCCGGCGCCCGGACCCGGCTGTCGCGCCGGCCCACGGCGGCCGGCCCCCGGGTACGCGCACGCGCCCACCCGGGAGGGCCCTTGGTGGCGCTCGGCCCTGCGTGGAACAATGGACCGCGCCCTCCGGCGGCCGTCCGCGGCCGCCGGCGCGCGAGGAAGGTTGTCCGAGCGGCCTAAGGAGCCGGTCTTGAAAACCGGTGTGCGGCACCCCCGCACCAAGGGTTCAAATCCCTTACCTTCCGCCCCCGGCCCCCGTGCCGCCGACCGGCGCCACGGGGGCCGCCCCGCCGTTCCGGCCGGGAGCCTGCCGGGCCTAGAACTTCTCGGGCCGCAGCACGTCGACATCGGCGACGAACAGGATCATCGCGTAGTTCGCGTAGTAGTGGTCGCGCAGGTGCGCGGCGATCGACCGGGCGGTGGCCTCGTCGCAGACGACCTCGAGGCGGATGTTCGCGCTCGCCTCCCAGCCGGCGCCGCGCACACCGCGGTGCCCCTTGCCCCGGGCGTCCGTGACCGTGTACCCGTGCGCGCCGAGGCGTTCGACGTCGCGCACGAGAACCCCTTCGATCGCCGCCTCGGTCACGACGGTCAGCAGTTTGCGCGCGTGGATGTCCATGGGTCTCAGCCTCCGGCTAGCCATGCGCCCAGACGGCCATGGCGTGGTAGATGGGAATGCCCAGCAGCACGTTGAAGGGGAATGTTATCCCCAGCGACGCCGACAGGGACAAGGTCGGGTTGGCCTCGGGCACGGAGATCCGCATCGCGGCGGGCACGGCGATGTAGGACGCGCTCGCGGCGAGGGTCGCCAGGACGGCCGTGCCGCCGACGGACAGCCCCAGCAGCCAGCCGGTCCCCGTGCCCACGAGCGCGGAGCACAGGGGCATCCCGACGCCGAAGGCGGCGAGGAACACCCCGTGCCGGCGGAGCCCGCCCACCTGGGCCGCGGTGATCAGCCCCATCTCCAGCAGGAACAGCGCCAGGATGCCCTTGAACAGGTCCACGAACAGCGGCTCGAGGGGAGCCACGCCGTCCGGCCCGGCCGCCCACCCGATGAGCAGGCCGCCGAGCAGCAGCACGATCCCCTTGCCGAGGAAGACCTCGCGGAGCACCGAGTCCCACTTCGTGGCGCGCGTGACCCCGCGCGCCAGGACGATTCCCACGAGGATGGCAGGCACCTCCAGCACGACGAGCAGCAGCGGCATGTGCTCCTCGAAGGGGATCCCGCGGCTGCCGAGCCAGGCCACCGCGACCGCGAAGGTCCCCACGCTCACGGAGCCGTAGTGGGCGGCCACCGAGGCGGCGTCCGCCCGCGGCAGCCGACCGAGGAAGCGGAGCACCGGGAACGCGGCCAGGGCCAGGACCGAGCCCATGACCACGACCGCCAGCATCTGCGGGACCAGCTCGGCCAGCGGCTGCTTGGCGAGCTCGACCCCGCCCTTCAGCCCGATGGCCAGCAGCAGCACGATGGTCACGAACTCGTAGACGGCCGCCGGCAGCCGGAGCTCCGTGCGGAGGAGTCCGGCGGTGATGCCGAGCACGAAGAAGAGGATGACGGGATCGATCACGGTGCTGCGTCCTTCCGGAGGAGTCCTGCGCCACGGGCGCCGAGGACCCGATCAACGACATAGAATACACGATATCAATGTCGTGAATAAGGCAGCGCATGTCGGATATGCTGAGGCATGACCGACTGGACCTTCCTGACCAACCACGCCCACGTCATGGTCTGCGTCGCCCGGGACCCGGGGATGCTGGTGCGCGAGATCGCGACCGAGGTGGGGATCACGGAGCGGGCCACCCAGCGGATCCTGGCCGAGCTGATCGGCGCCGGCTATCTCGAGCGCGACCGCGACGGCCGCCGCAACCGGTACCGGCTCCATCCGGAGCTGCCCCTCCGTCACCCCCTCGAGCGGCACCACCTCCTGGGCGAACTGCTCAGCGCTCTCGGCAGCCCCCCGCCCGGCCCCGGCGGATCCGGCCCCGGCGGCTCCGACCCGGGCAGCTCCGACCCGACGGGAGCGACGGACAGCTCCTGACGGGGACGGCGCCGCCCCGCCGGGAGCGCCGAATGGGCACGCCCGGCCCGACCGCCCCGAGCCCGACCGCCCCGAGCCCTACCGCGCGGACCCGCCGTCGGTCACGGCGCCGGCCGCTGGCCGCCTCCGGGGCGGCCTGCCACCGGGGCGGGCTCCAGGACCGCCCGCGCGACGCGGTCGGCGTCGGCCAGCGTCCGGCCGCCGAGCTCGGCCGGGGCGCCGGCCTCGGCCGCGATGGCCACGCCCCACTGCACCGACGACAGCTGCAGCCCCAGCACCAGCACGCCGGGCTCCACGGCCCCGTCGACCCGCACGATCCGGTGCGGCGGGCGGGTGACGTCCAGCCCCGTGCCGGGCACGGTGGCGACGCCGTCCCGGGTCTCGAAGGACCTGACCCGCACGAGGCCCTCCCGGTGCATCGAGGACAGCAGCGGGGAGATGTTGCGCCGGACATCGTTGGGCGGGGACATGGCCTCCACGAGGTGCTCGGCGTGGAACGGCTCGTCCTTGACCCACGGGGAGCCGGCCACGAACCGGCCCTCCTCCTCGTCCACCAGGAACTGCGGGTCCGGACCCAGGAAGCGCACCACGCCGGCCCGGGCGAGCGCCGCGAGCTGCTGGGTGCGCAGCACCGGCGGCCCCGAGGCGAGGCCCTCGACGAAGGGCTCGAAGGTGCGGCGCAACTCGTCGTTCCAGGAGGGGTCGCTGATCCCGAGGTCGGCGAGCACGGCCTTGAGCACGGACCGCGCGGCGTTGAGCGAGGCGATCGCCATCTGCAGCGGGTCGTCCTCCCCGGCCAGGGCGCCGTGCACGTCCCGGTCCAGGTGGTGGACGACGGCGGCCGCGTACTCGTCGTGGGAGCCGAAGCCGATGCCCTCGAAGGGACGGGCCAGACGGACCGCGTTGACGTGCCGGCCCGGCACCACGGCGGAGGCGATGAGCCGCTCGGCCCGGGACGTCCACGGCCCCTCGGGGTGGTCGTCCCCGCTGCTCAGCACGGCGTCGAACGCCTCGAGGAACGCGTGCGGGTCGGTCTCGAAGGCGTCCGGGGCGGTCCGGGCCAGCGCCCGGTAGTAGTTCCACTGGGCGTCCTTGCGGATCAGCGGGTAGAGGTCCGCCTCGAAGGACAGCGGACCCGGCGCCCGCGCCGCGACCGCCCGCACGGCGTCGAGGGTGAAGAACCGGGTCTCGAGGGAGGACGCGTAGTAGCCCTCCAGCACGGCCTTGGACCGGTACGGGACCCCGCGGCGGGAGCCGGCGACGATCACGGGCTCCCGGCCGGAGGGATGGTACACGTAGCGCTCGCCGGCCTGGGTGTAGATCCCCCCGCGCCCCTCGGTGAGCTGGGCGAGGACGTCGCAGAAGTTCAGCCCCATGCCGCGCACCAGCACGGTCTCGCCGGCGGGCAGGTCGTCCCAGTGCACGTCGGCGGGGACGGCGGGTGGCCAGTAGGTCAGCCCGAACTCCGCGGCGCCGTCCACGAGCTCGCGCTGGTCCGGGCGCAGGTCGGCGTCGAGGTGGCCGAGCGCGAGGACCACGGCGTCGGCCGGAAGGTTCTGCCCACCGCTGATCTCGACGTCGTAGCGGTGCCTGGCCTGCTCCCGCACGTGCACGCCCACGGCCTCGGCGCGGTGGACGCTGAGCTGGACCGAGGGCGGCAGGGCGCCCGAGAGCGTGCGGAAGACCCAGTCGAGGTAGACGCCGTACATCCGGCGGGTCGGATAGGACTGGGGCGTCATCCGGGTCAGGTGGGCCGCGTCGTCGGGGTCCAGGGCGATCTCACCGGCCACGACCGACAGCCGCCAGCGCTCGAAGCTCATGTTCCGCAGCGGCTCGAGCGGGTCGACGGGCAGCACCCCGTCGTCCGCGACGACGGTCGGGAACACCGAGGGGGTGTTCATGAGGTACAGCGGGGACTGGTCGGTCCGCCACACGTGCCCGGGACCGGGCGGGAACGGGTCGACGACGTCGACGCGCACGCGGGCGCCGGAGGCGGCCGACCGGGCGGCGAGCCGCTCCACGACCGACAGCCCGCGCGGGCCCGCCCCGATCACCGTGACGCGCCGCTCGGCGGCCGCCCGGCCCGTGTCGCTCGTGCCCGTGCTGCTGCCGGTGCTGCTCCTGCCCGATGCGTCCATGACCCCCAGGGTATCGACCCGCGGCGCCGGGAGACGGGCGGGAGCGGCGCCTACGATGGCGGACATGACGGAGACCACCGAGACCTCACGCCCGACCGCCGAGCAGCCGCACGACGAGAACCTGTGGCTCGAGGACATCACGGGCGACGCGCCCCTGGAGTGGGTGGCCGGGCAGAACGCCCGGACCCTGTCGGTGCTCGAGGGCCCGGCCCTGCGCCGCCTCGAGCAGGACGTGCTGGAGGTGCTGGACTCGACGGACCGGATCCCGATGGTCGCCAAGCACGGGCCGCACTACTACAACTTCTGGCGCGACGCCGAGCACCCCCGAGGTCTCTTCCGCCGCACCACGTGGGAGTCCTGGCTGGGCGAGCACCCCGACTGGGAGGTGCTGCTCGACGTCGACGCCCTGGCCGCGGCGGAGGGCGTCGACTGGGTCTGGGGCGGCGCCCGGCTGCTGCGGCCGCAGTACACCGGGGGCGAGCACCGGCGGGCCCTGGTGAGCCTCTCCCCCGACGGCGGCGACGCCAAGCGCGTGCGCGAGTTCGACCTCGTGGAACGGTCGTTCGTCCCGGGCGGGTTCGACGTCCCCACCGCGAAGTCCTCCGTCACGTGGCTGGACGCGGACGCGCTGCACGTGGCCACCGACTTCGGACCGGGCTCCCTCACCACCTCCTCCTACCCGCGCACGGTGCGGGTCATGCACCGGGGGCAGGAGCCCGCCGACGCGCAGCAGGTCTTCGAGGTGCCCGAGGACCACGTCCAGGCGGTGCTCGTGCGGGACCACACCCCGGGCTGGGTCCGGGACGTGGCGGTGGACGTGGTCGACTTCTTCGCCTCCCGGACCTATCTGGTGCGCGACGGCGAGTTCGTCCACGTGGACGTCCCCGACACCGTGACGGTCGACCTGCACCGGCAGTGGCTGCTGCTGCGGCCCCAGGAGGAGCTCGAGCTCGGCGGCGCCGTCCACCCCGCGGGGTCCCTGCTGGCGGCGGACCTGGAGGCGTTCCTCGCCGGGGACCGGTCCGTGACCCCGGTGTTCGTCCCGGACGCCCGCACCTCCCTGCAGTCGTGGTCCTGGACGGCCGACCGGCTCGTGCTCAACCTCCTCCAGGACGTCTCCTCGGTGGTGCGGGTCGCCGAGCCCGGCGCGTGGCGCACGACCGAGCTGCCGGGGGCCCCGGCGCTGCACAGCGTGGACGTCCACGCCGTCGACGACGAGGACCCGGAGGCCGGCAACGACTACTGGCTGGTGGCCGCGGGCTTCCTCACTCCGACGACCGTCTCGCGCGGCACACTCCCGGTCGGCGACCGGCCCGGGGCGTCGCCGACCGTGGCGAAGACCGCCCCGGCGTTCTTCGACGCGGCGGGCCTGAGCGTGGAGCAGCACTTCGCGGTCTCGGCGGACGGCACGCGCGTACCCTACTTCCAGGTCGGTCCCGCCGAGCTCGTGCCGGACGGCGCCAACCCCACCCTGCTCTCGGGCTACGGCGGCTTCGAGGTCTCCCGGACCCCCGGCTACTCCGGGGCGCTCGGCCGGTCCTGGCTGGCCCGCACCGACGACGCCGGGCGGTCCGGGGTCTACGTGCTCGCGAACATCCGCGGCGGAGGGGAGTACGGCCCGGCGTGGCACCGGGCGGCGCTGCGCGAGAACCGGCACCGGGCCTACGAGGACTTCGCCGCCGTGGCCCAGGACCTCCGGGCGCGTGGCGTGTGCACGCGCGAGCGGCTCGCCTGCTCCGGCGGGTCCAACGGCGGGCTGCTCGTGGGCAACATGCTCACCCGGTGGCCGGAGCTGTTCGGGGCCGTCTCCTGCGGCGTCCCGCTGCTGGACATGCGCCGCTACACGAGGCTCTCCGCGGGCTACTCGTGGATCGCGGAGTACGGCGACCCGGACGACCCCGAGCAGTGGGAGTTCGTCCGCACGTTCTCCCCGTACCACCTGCTGCGCGCCGACGGGGACTACCCGCCGGTCCTCTTCTGGACGGCCACGAGCGACGACCGCGTCGGCCCGGTCCAGGCGCGCAAGACGGCGGCGCGGATGCAGTCGCTGGGCCACGAGGACGTGTGGTTCTACGAGGCCACGGAGGGCGGGCACGCCGGGGCCGGGGACAACCGGCAGGCCGCCCGGCTGCACGCCCTGTCCCACGAGTTCCTCTGGCGGGCGCTGCACCGGGGCTGAGCCGGGGCCGGCTCAGCGCCTCTCTCGGTCCGGGACGATCCATCCCGCCACGAGCGAGACCACACCGATGATCAGGGTGGCCAGCACCGCGGTCCAGAGGAACTCGTCGATCTCCAGCCGCAGCGGGGTGAAGGAGCTCAGCCAGGACGTCAGCCACAGCATCGCCGCGTTGACCACGACCGCGAACAGCCCGAGGGTCAGGCAGGTGATCGGCAGGGACAGGATCGTCAGCACGGGCCGCACGACCGCGTTGACCACGCCGAAGACGACCCCGGCGAACAGGTGGGCCAGGACGGAGGCCGCGGTCTCTCCGCCGACGGCCGTCACGACGGACGGGTCCGCGGTGAGCTGCATCCCGGGCAGGATCCAGGCGGCCACCCAGATGGCGAACGCGTTGACGAGGACGCGGAGCAGGAAGGACATGGCGCCATCCTGCCAGGCACCGCGGGCAGGGTGACAGGGGCAGGGCGTCGGCGGCCCGGCACGGAAAAACACCCCGGACCACAGGTCCGGGGTGTTTCCGATGTCCTGGGACATCACAGCGCGGAGACGGGGGGATTTGAACCCCCGGTCGGGTTTAACCCCGACCCTTCATTAGCAGTGAAGTCCATTCGGCCGCTCTGGCACGTCTCCGTGCGCCGTCCGTCACTCGGTGCCGGACAACACAGGCCAGCTTAAGGGAGGACCGGTTCCCGGGTCAAAGCCGCGGACCCCGGGCCGGCGGCTGCGCGACGGAACGGTAGAGCCGGTCGAGCTCCCCGGCGATGCGGTCGGCCCCGTACCGGGAGCGGATCTCCTCCGCCATCTCCCGCGGCCCGAGCATGCCGGGAGCCGAGACGACCTCGAGGACCGCACGGCCGAAGGCCTCGGGGGTGCGCCCGGCCACGAGCCGGCCGTTGCCCGGGTGGACGAAGTCCCGCTGGCCGCCCACCGCGCCCATGACCACCGGACGGCCCGCGGCGAGGGCCTCCGCGGCGGCCACGCAGAAGGTCTCGGACCGGCTGGGGAGCAGGAACGCGTCAGCGGCCGCGAGCCGCGCCCGCACCTCCTCGGAGCTCACCGGTCCGGGGAGCAGGACGTGGTCCTCGAGCCCGTGCTCCCGCACCCGGTCCCGGACCTCCTGCTCCAGCTCCCCGGCACCGCACCAGGTGAGCCGGACGTCGTGGCCGGCCGACCGGAGCCAGGCCACGGTGTCGACGGCCAGGAGCGGGTCCTTGAGCGGCCGGAGGGCGCCGACGGCGACCAGCTCGAGGACGGGGCCGCGGGGCGGTGGGCTGACGTCCCGGTCGTGCTCGACGACGTTTCCGATCCGCTCGACCTTCTGCGCCGGGGCGAAGCGGCCCAGCACGTCGCACATCACGGAGCTCACGCCCGTGACCCGGTCCGGCACGCGCAGGATCCGGCGCAGCCCGGCCAGGCGACGCCACAGCGGTCCGTTCTGCTCGGGGGTCAGCACGCCGTTCCAGTGCTCGGTGTGCACCCACGGTCGCCGGCCGGCGAGCGGGAGGGCCACGAGCGCCGCGGAGAACGGCGTGGTGTGGAGCAGGTCGGCACCCGCGAGGTGCCGGAGGACCTCCCGGTACGCCCGCAGGACACCGGCCGGGTGCAGGGGGTGGAAGGGCAGGCGGAGCACGGGGATCCCGTCCCACCGCTCGAGCAGCACGGGCCCCGTGCGCAGCAGCCGCACGTGCAGCACCCGCACGTCGTGGTGGCGTGCGGCCGCACGCACGTGCCGCGGGACGAACGGCGTCTCGCCCGGCCGCTCCGCGGACGGGTACCAGGTGGTGAGGACCAGCACGCGCACGGCGCTCAGCACCGCCCGGCGCCCGGGCGTCCGGGGGCGTCGTCGGGCACGGACCGCCCGGGCGGGGGCGGGGCGGAGCAGGGGCGCGCGGTCATGGTGCCAGCCTAGCGAGCCCGACCGGGCCCGGGCCGCGGGTAGACTCGGGCGCGATGACCAGCCCAGCACCCGGGTCGGCCGCCTGATGTCCCGGCTGCGCTCGATCCTCTTCCCGCCCCCCAACCACGAGAACACGGACAACCCCCTCGGGTCGGCGTTCGCGCTGACCGTGGTGGCGGTGTTCGTGCAGGGACTCTCCCGCTTCGGCTACAGCCTCCTGGTGGGCCGGCTGATGGGCGCCGAGACCCTGGGCGAGGTCAACCTCACCATCTCGCTCGCCCTGTTCCTCGTCCTGCTGTGGCCCCAGGCCTCCGGGACGGCGGCCTCCAAGTTCATCGCGATGGCCCGGGGCCGCGAGGACCGGCGGGCGCAGGCCGCGACGGCGTCGTTCACCGCCACGAGCGCCGCGGCGGGGATGGCCGTGCTCTCCGTGTCGGCCGTGCTCTACGCCGCGTTCGTCCTCGAGCTGTCCTGGGGCTACGCGCTCTCCTCGGGCCTGCTGGTGCTCTCCCTGTCCGCGTACAACTTCGTGCGCGGAGTGCGCACGGGCAACAACCAGTTCGTCACGACGACGGCGTGGGACACGATCAGCTCCTTCCTGACGCTGACCCTCCTGCTGCTCGTCCTGCTCGCGGGCTGGCACTGGGTCCTGCTGCTCCCCCTGATCACGGGCTACGCGGTCTACGCGCTCCCCTCGTGGCCGCGCCGCTCCGGCTCCCGGCTCTCCCCCGCGCAGCGCCGGGAGATCCTGGTCTTCACCGCCTGGGGCTCCGCCCACATCGTGGCGGCGAGCGGGCTGATGCAGCTCTCCCTCGTGATCGGCGACGGCTTCGACACGAAGGCCGCCGTCGGCCTCTACGCCTCGGCCGTGGCCCTGGCCACCCCCGCCAGCATGCTCTCGGGGGCCATGATCACGGCCCTGTCCCCCAGCGTGGCACGCATGTTCGCGGCCGGGGACACGGCCGGGCTGACGCGGGCCGTGGACGGCATCCTGCGGACCATGGTCACGGTGTTCCTGCCCGTCTTCGGCGTGGGCATCCTGTGGGCGGAGCCGGTGCTGCTGATCTTCGGGGAGGAGTACCGGGCCGCGGAGCCGCTCCTGGTGCTCCTGTTCTTCGCGGTCTCCGCGACGAGCTTCAACGCGGCCAACGCCCGCCTCAACGGCACGGAGCGGTGGGGCATCAAGGTGCTGGCCGCGGCCAACGGCTGCGGGCTGCTCCTCGGGGTGACCACGATGCTGCTGCTGGGCCCGCGGCTGGGGATCGCGGCTTCTGCCCTGGGCTACCTCGTGGGCTCGCTCGTCAGCGCGGTCCTGCCCCTGCTCGTGGTCTGGCGGCTGGACCGGATGCGGTGGGGCGGCCTGCTGCTGAGGATCACGGCCGGCTACACGATGGTGCTCGGCGGCCTGCTCCTGCTGGGCCCCGGTTTCCGGGTCCTGCCGACGCTGGGGGTGACCGCGGTGTTCCTCGTGGTGTGGGCGGCGCTGAGCGCCCGGGACCTGCGGCCCGTGGCGGGCGCCGTCGCCGGCCGCTTCCGCCGCCGCTGAGCGGCACCCGGCCGGCGCACCGGGCCACGGACCCGGGCCCGGTCACGGGGCGACGGACTCCGGGGCCCGCTGCTCGAACTGCTCGACGGCGTACGGGACCATCGTCAGCACGTAGTCGCGGGGCATGTGGTTGTCGTCCATGTAGACCCAGCGGTTGCCGATCCGGGACGGGCACGTGCCGTCGGGGCAGATCCAGTCGCTCATGTCCAGGCTCACGAAGTTCTCGTGGCGGGCGGTCAGCGGCTCGGCCGGGTTCCGCGGGGCGAGCTTCTGCTCCCGCGGCGGGTTGCAGCGCTCGGCGTCCGGGCCCTCCTGGTCGATGCACGTGACCATGTTGAACGGGAAGCGGGGGTTGTCGCGGATCCCGACCACCGTGATGCCGCGCGATCGGAAGTCCGCCAGGACCCGTTCGAAACCGGGGGCGATCTGCTCACCGGGCCCTCCGGCGGCGGTCACCGTGGAGGTCGTGAACACGACGTCGACGTCGTGGTCGGCGATGTACCGGTCGGTCAGCCGGATCAGCTCCTGGCACTCGGCGTCGTCCGTGGTGTCCACGGGCTGATAGCGGCACGCCCCGCGGATCACCGAGAGCAGGTTCCAGCCGCGGCTCTCGGCGATCTCCTGGAACGCCGGCAGCCACTGCTCGGCGTGGGAGTTGCCGATGACCATGGCGTCCACCTCGGCGCCGGGGTCCACCGGCAGGGCGGAGCAGGCCACCTTGTAGCCCTCGAACCACTCCTCGGTCGCGGAGTCGCACCCCTCCGGCAGGGCCGACCACTGACCCTCGCGGACCAGCGGGTTCGGGATGGTGGGGACCTGCGGGTCCCGCTCCCAGGAGCCGCCCCCGGCCAGCACCGCCGCACCGGGGTTCTCCACGGCGGCCCGCTCCGCGGCCTCCCGCGCCTGCCGGTCCAGGGCGATCCGGGCACCGGCGGCGGGGAGCAGGACCAGGAGCACGCACAGGCCGGCGAGTCCGGCCCGGCGCGCGGTCGTGGCGTCCGAACCCGCACCGACCGCCAGCGGCTGCTCCACGAACCGCTGCACCAGCACGCCCAGCACGATGCTGCCGAGGAGGAGGAACACGCCGTGCAGCAGGGTCGCCTTCTCCCGGTCCGTCAGCACCAGGTAGGTGACCAGCACGGGCCAGTGCACGAGGTACACGGCGTAGGAGGCCCGGCCGAGCACGAGCAGCGGCGGCCGGCTCAGCAGGGCGTCGGCGCCCCGGCGGTGCCCCGTCTGCCCGGCCAGGACGACCAGTCCCGCGCCGGTCAGCGGCCACAGGGCGGCCCAGCCGGGGAAGGACCCCTGGACGTCCAGCACCAGCCCGCACACGGCGACGGCCACGAGGCCCGTCCAGCCCATGACGAGGCGCAGCGCCCGCGGCAGGCGGACCCCGCGCAGCACGGCCAGCGCGAGCAGGGAACCGAGGGCGAACTCCCACAGCCGGGCCCGGGTGTCGAAGTAGGCGAAGGCCTGCGCCTCGCGCGTGGTGACCACGGCGAAGGCGAAGGAGGCCACCAGGACGACGCCGAACACGACGGCGGCCACCCTCGTGACCGGCTGCCGCAGGCGTCTGGCCAGCACGCCGCACAGTCCCAGCAGGAGCGGCCAGAGCAGGAAGACCTGGCCCTGCACGGACAGGGACCAGAAGTGCTGGAAGGGGCTCGCGAGGGAGGTGTCCGCCGCGTAGTAGTCCACGGCGTTGACGGCCAGGACCCAGTTCTGGGCGTACACCGCCGTGGCCGCGGCCTCCTCGATGGCCGCGTACCACCGGTCGGAGGGGAAGAACAGGCGCACCGCCACGAGGGTGCCCAGGACGGTGACGACGACGGGCGGCAGCAGCCGGGAGAACGTCCTGGCCCAGTACCGGCCCAGCTGGGCCCCACGGCCCGCCTCGAGCCGCCGTACGTAGGAGAGGGTCATCAGGAACGCGGAGATGAACAGGAACACGTCCACCCCGCCGGACACTCCCCCGAGCCACACGTGGTACACCGCCACCAGCAGCACCGCCACGGTGCGCAGCCCCTGGACCTCGGGCCGGAAGCGGTGGGCGTCCGGAGCCCCGTCCGTGGGGGGAGCGGAGGTGCGCGCGGCCCGGGGGGTCAGGGCGGCAGACAGGGGTCGGCTCATGAAGTTCTCTCGTCAGGCGGGGGGTCGGACGACGGGTTGCGCACCATTCTCACACCATGAGCGATGCCGCCATGAATCTCGGAGGCGCCTCGCGGTGCAGGAGCCGGCGCGGGTCCCGGGTCAGGAGCGTCGCGGGCCGGCCGAACCGCCGGCGCCGGGCGGAGGCCGCGGCGATCCCTGCGGCGGAGGCGTCCGGCCGCACGGCGAGCTCCAGGACGTCCCGGTCGGCCCGGGAGAGCACCTCGAGGGCGGGCGCGGCCACGGAGCCGACGAGCGCCGTGAACTCCCGGCAGGCCCGGGCGTCCTCCGGGGACCACTGCCCGGACCGGGCCTGGACGGCCGCGAAGAACTGCACGCGCAGGACCTTGGCGGCGATCGCGGTGCGCCGCGCCTCCTCGAGACCGGCGAACCAGGACCCGCCCAGCAGGCCGCAGGCCGCGGCGAGGTCGGCCGCGAGCGGGCGGGCGGCCCCGCTGATCCGGTCGGCCGCGCCCTCGTGCAGGACATAGGCGGCCGCCCGCGGCGCCAGGTCCAGGCGGCCGCCGCCGAACCAGGTGCGGGCCACGAACTCCTGGTCCTCACCGGTCGCGTGCCCCCCGTCGAAGCGCGCCCCGACACGCAGCAGCGCCGCACGGCGCAGGAGACCGAAGGCGTGCGTGCGGTAGGCCAGCCGGTCCCGGACCGGGTCGAGGTCGGCCCGTCGCAGGGGCCGCGGGACGGGGGTGCGCACGGGCCGGCCGGTGTCCCGGACCAGCGGTGGCAGCACGGCGTCGGAGCCGTGGCGCTCGGCCGTGCGCACCCACGCGGCCAGGGCGCCGGGGGCCAGGGCGTCGTCGCTGTCGAGGAAGGACACGTACCGGCCCGTGGAGCGCTCCAGCCCCAGGTTCCGGGCGCCGGCGGGGTTGGTGGTGTCGTCGGCCCACTCGACCAGCTCCACGAGGGAGCGGTGCTCCGGCCGGAGACAGTCCCGGATCGGCTCCGCCCCGATGTTGTGGCAGACGACGGTGATGCGCACGGCGCCGGCCCGCGGGGCCGCGTCCGGCGCGGCGACGGGCAGTCCCCCGGCCACCACGGAGGCGACCGCGCGGCCCACGGGCCGGGTGGTGCTGTGCACGGGGACGACGACGTCGACGAGGGGGGACGCGGGGGAAGACACGCACGAAAGCGTACAGGCCCGGGCCCTCCGCGGGCCGGTCCGGCCGCCGTGTCAGCCCTGCGCGGCCAGGACGAAGGGCAGCACGGGCCCGGCCCCGGCCCGCCGCAGCGAGCGCGCGGCCACGGCGATGGTCCAGCGGCTGTCCACCAGGTCGTCGACGAGCAGCACGGGCCGCCCCGCGAGCCGCGCGAGCTCCTCCTCCATGCGCGGGGTGGTCCGGAACTTCTCCCACACGGCGGCCAGCCGGTAGGCGCTGTTGCCGCCGTGCCCGCCGGCCGGGAACCCCTCGGGGACGTCGAGCTCCCCGAGGTAGGGCAGGTGCCCGAGGCCGGCCATGCCCTCCGCGAGCGAGCGCACGAGCTGCGGCCGGGAGCGGGACGGGACGGAGACCACGGCGGCGGGCCGTTCCGCCCAGCGCCACTCCGCCAGCACCTGCACGCACGCCCGGCCGAGGTCCGGGTCCAGGGGCCCGTCCACGGGCGTCCCGTCCTCCGCGGTACGGAACACCTCGCGCAGCCGGTTTCCCCAGCCGAGATCCGTGAGACGGGCCAGGGCCCGCCCCTCGGCGTACCGCTCGCCCTCCGGGATGCGG
This sequence comes from Kocuria rhizosphaerae, assembly GCF_044462265.1. Taxonomy (NCBI): domain Bacteria; kingdom Bacillati; phylum Actinomycetota; class Actinomycetes; order Micrococcales; family Micrococcaceae; genus Kocuria; species Kocuria rhizosphaerae. Next base: position 53,210 of record NZ_JBISWL010000142.1, on the reverse strand, counting down.
CCCTTGACGTCGACGCCCAGCCGCGGCATGCCGGTGGGCCACTGGGCCCGGGGCTCCACGACGACGCCCACGCGCGCCAGCGCCGCGCCCGCGGAGTCGGTCGCCGCCTCGTCGACGTCGGCGGGGAACCACCGACCGGCACACGTGTCGCACCGACCGCACGGGGCGGCCGTGGGGTCGTCCAGCTGCCGGGCGAGGAACTCCATCCGGCACCCGGTGGTCCGTTCGTAGTCGAGCATGGCCCGCTGCTCGTCCACCCGGGCGGCGGAGATCCGGCCGTAGCGCTCGGCGTCGTAGCGCCACGGCACGCCGGTGGCCTGCCAGCCGCCCTGCACCCGCTCCACGGCCCCCTCCACGGCGAGGACCTTGAGCAGCAGCTCGAGCGGGCTGCGCCGGATGTCCACCCGGGACTCCAGCACCGCGACGGACAGGGGGCCGCCGGCCGCCCCGAGCTCGCCCAGCACGGCGGCGGCCTTCTGCTCGGTGGGCATCGAGGCGGTGGCGAAGTACTCCCAGATCTGCTGGTCCTCGGTCCCGGGCAGCAGCAGGACGTCGGCGTTGTCCGTGGCGCGTCCCGCGCGGCCCACCTGCTGGTAGTAGGCCACGGGCGAGGACGGCGCCCCCAGGTGGACCACGAAGCCGAGGTCCGGCTTGTCGAAGCCCATGCCCAGGGCGGAGGTCGCCACCAGGGCCTTCACGCGGTTCTCCTTGAGGGCGGCCTCGAGCTCCTCGCGCTCGCCCTGGTCGGTGCGCCCCGTGTAGGCCCGGACCGCGATCCCGGCGTCGGCGAGGGCCTGCGCGGTGTCCTCGGCGGCGCCGACGGTCAGCGTGTAGACGATGCCGCTGCCCGGCAGGGAGCCGATGTGCCCGAGCAGCCACGCCAGCCGGGCCGCGGCCGAGGGCAGGCGCAGCACGCCCAGCCGCAGCGACGCCCGCGAGAGCGGACCGCGCAGCGTGAACACCTCCCCCGTGCCCGCGCCGCCGGGCCGCACGCCCAGCTGCTCCTCGACGTCGGCGACCACGCGCTCGTTGGCGGTCGCGGTGGTCGCGAGGACCGGGACCCGGTCCGGGAGGCGTGCGATGAGGTCGCGGATGCGCCGGTAGTCGGGCCGGAAGTCGTGGCCCCAGTCGGAGATGCAGTGCGCCTCGTCCACCACGAGCAGCCCGAGCCGGGCCACGAGCTGCGGCAGCTGCTGCTCGCGGAACACGGGGTTGTTGAGCCGCTCCGGGGAGACCAGCAACACGTCGATCTCGTCCGCCTCGAGCTGCGCGGCGATCTGCCCCCACTCCGTGGCGTTGGCGGAGTTGATGGCCGCGGCCCGCACGCCCGCCCGGGCCGCGGCGGCCACCTGGTCGCGCATGAGGGCCAGCAGCGGGGAGACGATCAGTGTGGGACCCCGCCCCCGTGCGCGCAGCAGCAGGGCGGAGAGGAAGTAGACGGCGGACTTGCCCCAGCCGGTGCGCTGGACCACCAGGGCCCGCCGGCCGTGCGCCACGAGGGCCTCGATCGCCTCGAACTGGCCGGGGTGGAACCCGGCGTCGGTCCGGCCGGTCAGGGCCCGGAGCAGGCCGAGGGCGTCCTCGCGCAGCGCCGGGTCCTGGGTGGTCGAGGGGGCGTGCGTGTCGTGTGCCGGGGAGGTCGTCATGGTGCCCAGTCTTCCAGGGCGCACCGACGGCGCGGGACGCCGGGCGGCCGTGGTCGGCCAGGACGGGCCCGGACAGAGCGATGCGCCCGCTGCACCATCCGCAAGAACGGATGGCCCCCGCAGCGGGCGCATCGACCGGCCTGACGGCCGGTGGCGAGCAGAGACTCGCCTGGCGGGAGTACCGCCCCCCAGCGGTGCTCCCATGCGGTTCACCCCCCGATGAACCGTGCTGCACCGGCACCCCCCGATGCCTGCGTGCATGCGGCCCATCCCCCGATGAACCGCGGTGGATCCGCCCCCCGGCGGATCCGTTGGTTCGGACCCCATCGGGTGAACCAATTGACACCATGGTGGCAGGGATTCCCGGACCTGTCACGGACGCGGCGACCTCGCGCGGAACGGGGGACATCAACGCATTTTCATGTATTTTCGCTGGTCAGAGGCCGGTTCCCCGCGCGTTCCTACTGACCAGTTGGCAATTTGCCATGGTCAACGTCGCACGAAGTGGGGACACGGCCGGGTCGCCGTGTCCCCTGCGGACCCCCGTGCCGGTCCATGCATTACGCAAGATTGCGCGCCGCGGGACCGATCTCAGCCCCGCAGGTCCGGGAAGTCGGCCTCCGAGTACTCGACCCCCACCCCGCCGGCCGCCCCGTCGGCGCCCGGCCGGAGGCCCTTCCCCGCCTCCTCCCGCTCGCGCAGGACCACGCGGCGGATCTTCCCCGAGACCGTCTTCGGCAGGTCCGTGAACTCGACCTTGCGCACCCGCTTGTAGGGGGCGAGGTTCTCCCGAGCGAAACGGAGGATCTCACCGGCCAGCTCCCGGGTGGGCTCGGCGCCGGCCGCGAGGACCAGATAGGCCTTCGGGACGGCGTGCCGGACCGGGTCGGGCGCCGGCACGACGGCGGCCTCGGCCACCGCGGGGTGCTCGATGAGCACCGACTCCAGCTCGAACGGGGAGATCCGGTAGTCGGAGGCCTTGAAGACGTCGTCGGTGCGTCCCACGTAGAAGTAGACCCCGTGCTCGTCCCGCCGGGCGATGTCCCGCGTGTGGTACCAGCCGTCCTGGACGACCTCGGACGTCCGCTCCGGCTCGTCGATGTAGCCGGCCATGATCCCCGGCGGGTCGTCGTGGACCTCGAGACAGATCTCCCCCTCCTCGGCCGGCGCGCCCGTGCGGGGGTCGAGGAGTTCGACGACGAAGCCGGGCAGCGGCCGGCCCATCGCCCCCGGCACCACGGGCTGGCCGGGGGTGTTGGCGATCTGCAGCGTCGTCTCCGTCTGTCCGTAGCCGTCCCGGACGATCACGCCCCACGCCTCCTCCACCCGCCGGATCACCTCGGGGTTGAGCGGCTCACCGGCGGAGACCGCCGAGCGCGGCGGGTGGCGCAGCCGGCCGAGGTCCGCCTGGATGAGCATCCGCCACACGGTGGGCGGGGCGCAGAAGCTCGTCACCCCGGCGCGGTCCATCTGCTCCAGGAGGGCGACGGCGTCGAAGCGCTCCTGCCGGTGCACGAAAACGCAGGCCTCGGCGATCCACGGCGCGAAGAAGTTCGACCAGGAGTGCTTGCCCCAGCCGGGCGAGGCGATGTTCAGGTGGACGTCGCCGGGGCGCAGGCCCGTCCAGTAGAGCGTCGACAGGTGCCCGTAGGAGTAGGAGTAGTGGGTGTGCTCCACGAGCTTGGCCTGCGACGTGGTCCCGGAGGTGAAGTAGAGCAGCAGCGGGTCGCGCGAGCGCGTGACGCCCTCCGGCACGAACCCGGCCCCGGCCGCGGCCGCCTCCGCCCAGGCGTGCACCGGCCGGCCCGGCAGCCGTTCCCGGACCGCGGCGAGCGCCTCGTCGTCGCCGACGACGACGAGGCCGTAGTCGCCGTCGACGTCCGCGAACTTCAGCGCGTCGGCGGCGTCGGCGACGACCCAGCGCACCCGCCCCCGGCGGACCCGGTCCTGCAGGTCCGCGGGCGGCATCATGACGGCGGTCGGGATCAGGGGCGCGCCCAGCTTCATGCCCGCCAGCTGGGCCTCCCACAGCTCGAGCCGGTTGCCGAGCATCAGCAGGACGCGGTCCCCGCGCCCGACCCCCAGACCGCGCATCCAGCCGGCGACCCGGTCGGAGGACGCGGAGAGCTCGCGGAAGGTCCGGCGCAGCTCGGTGCCGTCCTCGGCCACGATCCGCAGCGCGTCCCGGGCTCCCCGCCCGGGGTCGCGGGCGACGTGGTCGAACCAGTCCAGGGCGAAGTTGAAGTGCTCCATCCGCGGCCAGCGGAACTCCCGCCGCGCCCGGTCGTAGTCCTCCCGCAGCTCCATGAGGTGGTCCCGGACCGCCTCGTACTGCTCGGAGACGCCGGGGGCGGCGTCGGACATCGCGCTCGTGGGAACCGGCTCGACCATCAGGGACCTCTTCCTCCGTCGCCGTCCGGGCGGGGCTCGCCCGGCGGGCCTGCCGAGAAGTCTAGTGCCGCCGGGCACGGCCCCGCCGGGGCCCGGCGACGCCGTGCCCCGGCGGGAGTGGACGGTGCCCGGGACCGGCCGGCGACACCGGCCGGTGTGCTCCTGTCACCGTGACCTCCGACACGCTATGCTCCGGGCATGGCACGAGTGAGCTTCCTGGAGTGGCCGGTCGTCCGGCAGCTGCGGTCGGGCGACCTGCTGGGTCGCGGTCCGGCCGTGACCTCCCAACGGACCCGCGGGACCACCGCCCGGACGACCACGGCGGACCGCGTGGTGCGGAGCGTGTGCCCGTACTGCGCGGTGGGCTGCGGCCAGCGGGTCTACGTCAAGGACGAGAAGGTCGTCCAGATCGAGGGCGATCCGGACTCGCCGATCTCCCGGGGGCGGCTGTGCCCCAAGGGTGCGGCCAGTGAGCAGCTGGTGAACGCGCCCGGCCGGCAGACCGAGGTGCTCTACCGCGCCCCGCGCGCCACCGAATGGCAGCGCCTCGACCTCGAGACCGCCGTCGAGATGGTCACCGACCGCTTCCTCGAGACGCGCCGTCGCACCTGGCAGCAGGAGGACGACCAGGGCCGCCCGCTGCGCCGCACGATGGGCATCGCCTCGCTGGGCGGAGCGACGCTGGACAACGAAGAGAACTACCTGATCAAGAAGCTCTTCACGGCCGCCGGAGCGATCCAGATCGAGAACCAGGCCCGTATTTGACACTCCTCCACGGTTCCCAGTCTGGGAGCCTCGTTCGGGCGTGGCGGCGCCACGCAGTCCCTGCAGGACATGGCCAACGCCGACTGCATCGTCATCCAGGGCTCCAACATGGCCGAGTGCCACCCCGTGGGCTACCAGTGGGTGACCGAGGCCAAAGCCCGTGGTGCCCGGGTGATCCACGTCGACCCGCGCTTCACCCGCACCTCGGCGGTCGCCGACAAGCACGTCCCGATCCGGGCCGGCTCGGACATCGTCCTGCTCGGGGCCCTGATCAACCACGTGCTCACCCATGACCTGTGGTTCGAGGAGTACGTCCGCGCCTACACCAACGCGGCCACGATCGTGGACGAGGACTACCGCGACGCCGAGGACCTCGACGGGCTCTTCTCCGGGTTCGACCCGGAGACCGGCCAGTACGACATGTCCTCGTGGGCCTACGAGGAGCGCGGCGGCGACCGGGTGGAGGGACCCGCGGGCGACTCCGAGCACGGCGTCGAGGGCGTGACCGAGGCCGCCGGCCAGCAGCTGGGCAGCGGCGGCGCCCCGATGGAGAACGCCCGCGTGGAGCGCGACGAGACCCTGCAGCACCCGCGCACGGTGTTCCAGATCCTCAAGCGGCACTTCGCGCGCTACACCCCCGACATGGTGCGGGAGGTATGCGGCATCTCCCCCGAGGACTTCGCGTACCTGGCCCGCTCCGTCACGGAGAACTCCGGGCGCGAGCGGACCACGTGCATCGCCTACGCCGTCGGCTGGACCCAGCACAGCCTGGGCGCGCAGTACATCCGCACCGCCGCGATCCTGCAGCTGCTGCTGGGCAACATGGGCCGTCCCGGCGGAGGGATCATGGCCCTGCGCGGTCACGCCAGCATCCAGGGCTCGACCGACATCCCGACGCTGTTCAACCTGCTGCCCGGCTACCTGCCGATGCCGGTGGCCGGCACCCACGACACGTTCGAGGACTACCTGGCCGCGATCGCGACGAAGGAGCAGAAGGGCTACTGGGCCGAGGCCGACGCCTACACGACGAGCCTGCTCAAGGCCTGGTGGGGGGACGCGGCCACGGCGGACAACAACTGGGCCTACGACCACCTCCCGCGCCTCACCGGTGCCCACGGCACCTACCAGACGCTGACGAGCATGCTCGACGACGAGGTGGAGGGCTACTTCCTGCTCGGCCAGAACCCCGCGGTGGGCTCCTCCAACGGCCGGATGCAGCGCATGGCCATGTCCCACCTCAAGTGGCTGGTGGTGCGCGACCTCAACCTCATCGAGTCGGCGACCTGGTGGAAGGACGGGCCCGAGATCGCCTCGGGCGAGCTGCGCACCGAGGACATCGAGACCGAGGTGTTCTTCCTTCCCGCGGCCACGCACGTGGAGAAGTCCGGCACGTTCACCCAGACCCAGCGGCTGCTGCAGTGGCGGCACCAGGCCGTCGCACCGCCGGGCGAGTGCCAGAGCGAGCTGCAGTTCTTCCACGAGCTGGGCCGGCGGATCCGGGAGCGGCTCGCCGGTTCCACCGACGAGCGCGACCGCCCGCTGCTCGACCTCACCTGGGACTACCCCGTGGACGAGCACGGCGAGCCGGACCCCGAGGCGGTGCTCGCCGAGATCAACGGCCGCCACCTCACCGGCCCGGACGCCGGCAGGCCGCTGTCCTCGTACACCGAGATGCGCGCGGACGGTTCGACCTCAGGGGGCTGCTGGATCTACACCGGGGTCTACGCCGACGGCGTCAACCACGCGGCCGCCCGCACGCCGGGCCAGGAACAGGGGCCCAGCGCCCCGGACTGGGGCTGGGCGTGGCCGGCCAACCGCCGGATCCTCTACAACCGCGCCTCGGCCGACCCCGAGGGCAGGCCGTGGAGCGAGCGCAAGAAGTACGTCTGGTGGGACGAGGAGGCGAACCGGTGGGTCGGGGACGACGTGCCCGACTTCCCGCTCCACCTCGCCCCGGGCACCCGTCCCGAGCCCGGCGCCGGGGGCGCGGCAGCGCTGGCCGGCGACGACCCGTTCATCATGCAGAGCGACGGCAAGGGGTGGCTGTACGCGCCCAAGGGCGTGCTGGACGGACCGCTGCCCACGCACTACGAGCCGCAGGAGTCGCCGGTCGCCAACGCCCTGTACGGCCAGCAGCGCAACCCCTCCCGGGTGCTGTTCGCCCGCCAGGACAATCTCAGCGCCCCGAGCGCCGGCGAGCCGGGGGCGGCCGTGTACCCCTACGTCTTCACCACCTACCGGCTGACCGAGCACCACACCGCCGGCGGCATGAGCCGCTGGCTGCCGTACCTCTCGGAGCTGCAGCCGGAGATGTTCTGCGAGGTCTCCCCCGAGCTCGCCGCCGAGTGCGGGCTGGAACCGTACGGCTGGGCCACGATCGTCTCGCCGCGGGCGGCAATCGAGGCCCGGGTGCTCGTCACCGACCGGATGACCCCGCTCGTGGTGCGCGGGCACACCGTGCACCAGATCGGGCTCCCCTACCACTGGGGCGTGGGCGACGACGCCGTGGTCGGCGGCGACTCCGCCAACGACCTGCTGGGCCTCACGCTCGAGCCCAACGTGCAGATCCAGGACTCCAAGGTCGGCTCCTGCCACATCCGCCCGGGCCGCCGCCCCCGGGGCTCCGAGCTGCTCGACCTGGTCCTGGAGTACCAGCAGCGTGCGGGTGCCACCGTGGAGACCGGCAACACCCGGATCGACCGGCCCGGGGGCACCCCGGGCGCCGACCCGACCACCGACGCGACCACCGACCCGACGAGGGAGACCTAGATGGGCCAGCTGGCCGGACCGACCGATCCCACGGCCGACGCGAACTGGGAGCACCGGCACGAGCGGAAGGGCTTCTTCACGGACACCTCGATCTGCATCGGGTGCAAGGCCTGTGAGGTGGCTTGCAAGGAGTGGAACGACAATCCGCAGGACGGGGACCTCCGGCTGCTCGAGTCCTCCTACGACAACACCGGCTCCCTGGGCGCCAGCACCTGGCGGCACGTGGCGTTCGTCGAGCAGGACGGCGAGCGCATCGAGGAGGCCCGCGAGTCCGGGCGCAAGCTCGTGAGCCTGGGCATGCCTCGCGTCGGCCCGCCCGAGCCGCGGACGGCCGCCGAGGACACCGCTCCGCCGGACACCCCGGAGTTCCGCTGGCTCATGTCCTCCGACGTCTGCAAGCACTGCACCCACGCCGGGTGCCTCGACGTCTGCCCCACCGGGGCGCTGTTCCGCACCGAGCACGGCACGGTGGTGGTGCAGGACGACGTGTGCAACGGGTGCGGCACGTGCGTGGCCGGCTGCCCGTTCGGCGTGATCGAGCGGCGCACCGACGGCACCGCCGCGCCCCGGACGAAGCGGGGCGAGCAGCCGGGGGCGGCGCCGGAGGTGCCGAACGTGGGCGTCGCCCAGAAGTGCACCCTGTGCTACGACCGCATGACCGACGACCAGACGCCCGCGTGCGCGCAGACGTGTCCGACGACGTCGATCAAGTACGGCGAGCACGAGGACATGGTCGACCAGGCCCGGCACCGGGTCGCCGAGCTGCACGCCCAGGGGCGCACCGAGGCGAGGCTCTACGGCGCCAACGAGCTGGACGGCGTCGGCGGCACCGGGTCGGTGTTCCTGCTGCTCGACGAGCCGGAGGTCTACGGGCTGCCCCCCGATCCTCGGGTGCCGACCGCGGACCTGCCCCGGATGTACCAGCGGGCCGGCCTGGCCGCGGCGGGCATGCTCGCCGCCGTCGCCGTGGCCTTCGCAGGAGGCCGTTCGTGAGCCTGTCCGAGTTCGACGGCTACCGTCCGCCCGAGCCGCCCCGCCGTCGGCGCAGGGACGGCGGACGCCGCCGGGGCGCCGGTGAGGGCGGCAACGGCGGGCGTGAGGCGCCGATGGTCCCGGAGGCCGAGTTCACCTCCTACTACGGCCGGCCGGTGGTCAAGCCGGCTCCCTGGGGCCACGAGGTCGCCGCGTACCTCTTCCTGGGCGGCGTGGCCGGCGGCTCGGCGTTGCTCGCGCTCGGCGCCCAGCTCACCGGCCGCGACGAGCTGCGCCGCAACGCCCGGCTGGGCTCGGTGACCGCGCTCGGTCTCGGCGGGGCTGCCCTGGTCGCGGACCTCGGGCGCCCGGAGCGCTTCCTGCACATGCTGCGCACGTTCAAACCGACCTCGCCGATGAGCATGGGGACGTGGATCCTCAGCGCCTTCGGAGCGGGCACGGGGATCGCGGTCGCGGCCGAGGTCGACCGGATGACCGGCTCCCGCCTGCCGCTGGGCCCGCTGCGCCCGGTGCTGCGCGCCGTCGAGGGGCCGGCCGGCGTCGAGGCCGCGGTCTTCGCCGGTCCGCTCGCCGCCTACACCGCCGCCCTGCTCTCCGACACCGCGACGCCCACGTGGAACGCCGCCCGCGAGGACCTGGCGTTCGTCTTCGTGAGCTCGGCGAGCCTCGCCTCGGGCGGTCTGGCGATGGTCACGACCTCGGTCGGCGAGGCCGGTCCCGCCCGGCGGCTCGCCGTGCTCGGCGTGGCGGGGGAGCTGGTCGCCACGAAGCTGATGGAGCGCCGGATGGACCCGGTGGCGGCCGAGCCGCTGCACCACGGCCAGGCCGGGGCCATGCTGGCGTGGAGCGAGCGGCTGGCGGTCGCCGGCGGGCTCGGCGCGCTGCTGGGCGGACGGCACCGGGCCGTCGCCGCGGTCTCGGGGCTGGCGCTGCTGGCCTCCTCGGCGCTGACCCGGTTCGGCGTGATGGAGGCCGGGCTCCACTCGGCCGAGGACCCCCGCTACACGATCGAGCCGCAGAAGGCGCGGCTGGCCGCGCGCCGGGCCGCCGGGATCACCGACGACGCGATCACCACCGCAGGCTGAGCGCCGTCGCCCCGGCAGAGGGCTCGGCGTCGTCCCCGAGAGGGGCTCAGCGCACCGCGACGCCGGATCCGGCGACCGTGTGGCCGACCACGGGGTACCCCGGCACCTCGCCGACGATCAGCAGCCCGCCCGAGGTCTGCGCGTCGGCCAGCACGAGCAGGTCGTCCTCGGTGACCCCCGGCCCCGGCCGCAGGTGCGGGCGCACCCAGTCGAGGTTGCGCCGGGTCCCGCCGGAGACGAAGCCGTCCCGCAGCGCCTGCGCGGCGCCCTCGACGAGCGGCACGGCCGTGCGGTCGAGCACCGCGCCCACCCCGGAGGCGCGGCACATCTTGTGCATGTGGCCGAGCAGGCCGAAGCCGGTGACGTCCGTGGCCGCCCGGACGCCGGCGGCCAGCGCGGCGTCGGCCGCCTCCCGGTTCAGCCGCGTCATCGTGGCGACGGCCTCGGCGAAGACCTCGCCGGTCTGCTTGTGCCGGTTGTTCAGCAGCCCCACGCCGATCGGCTTGGTCAGCGTCAGCGGGAGCCCGGCCTCGGCGGCGTCGTTGCGCAGCAGCCGCTCCGGGTCGGCCACACCGGTGACCGCCATGCCGTACTTCGGTTCCGGGTCGTCGATGGAGTGCCCCCCGATCACGGGGCACCCCGCCTCGGCGGCGACCGCCAGACCGCCGCGGAGCACCTCGGTCAGCAGCTCCATCGGGAGCTCGTCCCGGGGCCAGCCGACGAGGTTGATCGCCATGACCGGGCGCCCGCCCATGGCGTACACGTCCGACAGCGCGTTCGCGGCGGCGATCCGGCCCCAGTCGTAGGCGTCGTCGACGACCGGGGTGAAGAAGTCGGCGGTCGAGAGCACCGCGAGATCCTCGCGGACCAGGACGGCCGCGGCGTCGTCGCCGTCGTCGAGGCCGACCAGCACCCCGGCCCCGGACTGCCCGGTGAGACCGCGCACGGCGTCCTCGAGCTCGCCCGGAGGGATCTTGCAGGCGCATCCGCCGCCGTGGGCGAAGCCGGTGAGGCGGAGCGCCCCGGTGGCGCCGGAGCCGCTGGTCGAGGTCTTGGTGAGGTCCACGGTGCCAGCCTACTGGTGGCGGTGCTACATTGCCGGTGGAGGCGTCCGGGTCCTGGTGGGCCCCCCGGTCTTCAAAACCGGTGAGGCCGAGCACCTCGGCCTGGCGGGTTCGATTCCCGTCCGCCTCCGCCAACTTCTGCCACGCGCCCCGCGCGACGAGGAGGAACTGTGGCCCAGGACGACCCGCGTCGTCTGATCCCGCGCACGGACCAGCTCCTGGGCCTGCCGCCCGTCCGCCGGGCCCGCGGCCGCCTGAGCGACGGGGTCGTCCGGTCGCTGGTGCGCGAGGTCCAGGACCGGGCCCGCCGCGGCGACATCGGTCCCGGTGACGTGGAGCCGGAGGTCCTGGCCGCGCTCGCGGCCCGCTCCGCGACGACGCTGAGGCCGGTGCTCAACGCCACCGGGGTGGTCGTCCACACCAACCTGGGGCGGGCGCCCCTCTCCCCCGCCGCCGTCGAGGCGCTGGTCTCGGCCGCCGGGTACGTCGACGTGGAACTCGACCTGCGGACCGGCAGCCGGTCCCGGCGCGGCGCCGCCGCCCGGGCGGCGCTGCTGGCCGCGTGCCCGGCCGCGGAGGACGCGCTGGTCGTCAACAACGGCGCCGCCGCGCTGGTGCTGGCCACCACGGCGCTGGCGGCGGGCCGGGAGGTCGTCGTCAGCCGCGGCGAGCTCGTCGAGATCGGGGCCGGCTTCCGGCTGCCGGAGCTCATCGAGTCCACGGGCGCCCGGCTGCGCGAGGTGGGCACGACTAACCGGACGCACCTGCGGGACTACGAGGACGTCGTCGGCCCGGAGACCGGGTGCCTGCTCAAGGTGCACCCGAGCAACTTCCGGGTGGAGGGCTTCGTCTCGGCCGTCGGCCTGAGCGGGCTCCGGCCCCTGGCCCGGGAGCACGGGGTGCCGCTCGTGGCCGACCTCGGCAGCGGACTGCTCGCCCCGGACCCGCTGCTGCCCGCGGAGCCGGATGCCGCGACCGCGCTCGCGGACGGCGCCGACGTCGTCATCGCCAGCGGGGACAAGCTGCTGGGCGGCCCGCAGGCGGGCCTGCTGCTCGGCCGGCCGGAGGTCCTCGCCCGGATCGCCGCCCAACCGCTGGCCCGCGCGGTGCGGGCCGACAAGCTGACCCTGGCGGCGCTCGAGGCGACGCTGACCGGCGGCACCCCACCCGTCGTGCACGCGCTGCACGCGGACCCGGACGAGCTCCGGCGCCGCGCCGAACGGCTCGCGGCGGCCGTCGGCGCACCCGTGGTCGCCCACGACGGCCGGGTCGGCGGTGGCGGAGCCCCCGGCGTGCCCCTGCCGGGCTGGGCCGTGCGGCTGCCCGAGGCGGTGGCCCCGGTGCTGCGCACCGGGGACCCCGCGGTGCTCCCCCGGGTCCACGACCACGCCTGCCTGCTCGACCTGCGCTGCGTGCCGGAGCGGGAGGACGACCGGCTGCTCGCCGCCGTGCGCGCGGCCCTCGACGCGGTCGCCGACGACGCGGCCCCGGCCCGATGACCGGTCACGTCGTCGCCACGGCCGGCCACGTCGACCACGGCAAGAGCACCCTGGTGCGCGCCCTCACCGGGATGGAGCCCGACCGGTGGGAGGAGGAGCGCCGCCGGGGCCTGACCATCGACCTCGGCTACGCCTGGACGACGCTGCCCTCGGGACGCGACGTCGCCTTCGTGGACGTGCCGGGTCACGAGCGGTTCCTCGGCAACATGCTGGCCGGGCTCGGTCCGGCCCCCGTCGTGTGCTTCGTCGTCGCCGTCGACGAGGGGTGGCAGGCTCAGTCCGGTGACCACCGGGACGCCGTCGCCGCCCTCGGCATCGAGCACGGCGTCCTGGTGCTCACCCGGGCCGACCGGGCGCCCGGGCGCGCGGAGGGCGTACTGGCACAGGCGCGCGCGGAGCTGTCCGGGACGGGACTGCGGGACGCGCCGGCCGTCACCGTGTCCGCCGTCGAGGGCACGGGCCTGGACGAGCTCCGCACCGCGCTCGACGACGTCCTGGCCCGGTCCGCCGCGCCCGCCACGGGACGGCTGCGGCTGTGGGTGGACCGGGCCTTCACGATCGCCGGCTCCGGCACCGTGGTGACCGGCACGCTCGCCACCGGGACGATCGCCCAGGGCGACCGGCTGAGCCTGCTGGGCCACGAGGGGGCGCGGCCGGTGGTCGTCCGGGGGCTGCAGAGCCGCAACACGCGGCAGGCCTCCCTGGAGCCGGTCACCCGCGTGGCGCTGAACCTCCGCGGCGTCCCGGCGCACGACGTCCGGCGCGGGGACGCGCTGGTCACGCCCGGGACGTGGCCGGTCACCGGTGTCCTCGACGTCCGCCGCGCCTCGGGCGCCGCGTTCCCCGACGCACCCGAGCAGCTCCTCGTCCACGCCGGCACCGCGGCCGTGCCCGCCCGCCTGCGCCCGTTCGACGACGACCACGCCCGGCTCACCCTCGACCGGCCCCTGCCCCTCGTCCTCGGGGACCGGCTGGTGCTGCGCCACCCCGGCAGCCGGTCGGTGCTCGGCGGGGCGCTCGTGCTCGACGCCGATCCGCCGGCCCTGGACCGGCGCGGTGACGCCGCCCGCCGGGCGGACCGCCTCGCCCGGATGGACCCGGGCGGCGACGTCCTCGTCGAGGTGGCCCGCCGCGGCGCCGTGCAGCGGCAGCTGCTGACCCGGCTCGGCCTGCTGCCGGCCGACGACGCCGACGAGCACGGCACGACCGCTCCGCCCGCCGACGTGCGCGTGCTCGGCGACTGGTGGGTGCACGCACCGCTCCTCGAGTCCTGGCAGCAGCGGCTGCGCACGGCCGTGGAGGAGCTGCACGCGCGCGACCCGCTGGCGGCGGGCCTCTCCCGGGGCGCCGCCGTCGACCTGCTCGCGCTGCCGGACGCCGGGCTCGTGGACGCCGTGGTCCACGGCGCGGGACTCGAGCAGGAGGCCGGCAGGATCCGCTCCCCGCAGCACCGAGGGCACCTCGGCGCGGCCGAGAGCGCCGTGGCCGCGCTGGAGCGGCGGCTCGGGGCCGAGCCGTTCCGCGCGCCCGAGGCCGACGAGCTGACGGGGCTCCGCCTGGGCGCCCGGGAACTCGCCGCCGGCGAGCGCAGCGGGCGCCTGCTGCGGCTGCGGGACGGCGTGGTGCTGCTGCCCACTGCTCCCGCGCTGGCGATGCGCGAGCTCGCCGGCCTGCCGCAGCCCTTCACCACGAGTCAGGCGCGCCAGGCCCTCGGCACCACCCGGCGCGTGGCGGTCCCGCTGCTGGAGCACCTGGACACCCGCGGCTGGACGCGGCGGATCGACGCCGGCCACCGCACGGTGGTGCGCTGACCCCCGCACCGGGGGCCCGCTCCACGGCCACCTCGTCGCCCGCGGCGTGGCCGACGGACGCCGTGACCGGATCCACGGCACCCGCACCGGCCCAGCCGGGTCCGGAGTCCGTGCCCACGCCCTCCGAGCAGCTCGCGGGGCCACAGCCCCGGGACGGCGCCCCGCAGCAGCTGCGGCACAGGGCCGAGCCCCCACCCGGGCGGGTGGGGGCTCGGCCCTGCGGATTCCTTCGGGCGCTACTCGGTCCCGGCGTAGTCGTCCAGCTGCCGGCTGCCACCGGCGTACTCGTCCACGTCCACGAGGATCGCGGCCCCGGAGTGCACCCCGTGCAGGGCGATCGTCAGGTCCTGGAGGTCGCCGTCGGTGAGGGGCGCCGTCGGCAGGTCGAGGGCGTAGCGGGCGACGCCGGCCACGGGGACGGGGGTGATGTGGGCGGAGCCCGCGGCGAGGTCCACCACGGTGGGGACGCCGGGATCCGGGAGGGCTCCGGCGGCAGGCAGGTCGTTCATGGGACTTCTTTCGGTTGCGGCCCGGACCCTCCGAGGAGAGCGGGGCGTGGCGCAGGACGACCGTCCCCGGGGAGGGCGGGAGGGCGTGGGGTCTGCCGTTCCGGGTGGAATTCCGGAGCTGATCGATGCTACCAACACGTCGACCGGCACCGCCCCCGGAGTCGCCGCATGACGTGCACCCGGAACCCGGCCTGTGTCAAATCCGGCGCAACACACCGACGCCGGAGGCAGACAACGGCTCTGACATGCATAAACATAGACAGTGCCCCCATTTCCCCCCATTGGAAGGCACCCCCATGCACGAGAACACCGCTCTCGTCCCCCGACCCCGCTGGGCCACCCGCCAGGAGCTGACCGACCCGGAGACCGTCACGAACTCCCGGGAGCTGCCCGCCTGGTCCGTGGCGGGACCGGCGCCCGTGGCGCTCCTGGAGACCTGGGAGGTCATCAGCACACCGGTCGGCACCTACGCCCACCCGGACGGCCCGATCCTGCACATCGGCCACGAGGCCTGGACGGTCGCCCAGGCGCGGGTGCTGCGCGACCGGATCGACGAGGCCCTCCGCATGCTCGACCAGTAGCGTTCCGCACCCCGGCAGGCACCGCCGGGCCCAGCGAGGCGGACGCCCCGTCCGTCCCCGTCGTCCCGCCGGCCCCGGCGCGGGCGCACGCTCGGGGATGCCCCCCCGTCACCGGGCCGGCCGCCACGGGACCGGCCGTCACGGGGTCGAGGGGCCGCGGGGTCCCTGCCGCCCGTAGAAGGCGGCCGCGTTGCCCCAGAGCACGCCGTGGAGGTGCTCCGGCGGGACCACGCGCCGGACGAGGTCCAGGTCCGCGTCCGCGAAGGGGCGCGCCGCGCGGGTGGAGGGCAGATCGGTGCCGACCATCAGCGCCGTGGGATCGACGGCCAGGACGGCGGCCACGGCCCGGGCCGGGTCGAGCCGGACGCGGCCGAACCCGGTGGCCTTGACCTTGACCCCGCGCTCGACGAGCGGGAGCAGGTCCGGGAGTCCGTCCTCGTGGAGCCCGAGGTGGTCGATGCTGACCGCCGGCAGGCGTGCGAGAGTTCCGGACAGCTGGGGGAGGTCCCGGGAGTCGATGTAGAGCTCGGCGTGCCACCCGGCCACCTCGTGCACCCGCCGGGCGAGCCGGTCCAGCTGCTCCGGGGTCACGGAGCCTCCGCGGCGGACGTTGAACCGCACCGCCCGCACCCCCGCGGCGTCGAGCGCGAGGATCTCCTGGTCGGTGACGCTCCCGGGAAGCTGCGCGACCCCGGCCCAGCCCGGCCCGAGGCGCTCGAGCGCCGCCACGAGCCAGGTCCGGTCGAAGCCCTGGAACGACCCGGCCACGACCGCGCCGCCGGCGATGCCCAGTCCGGCTGTCCGCCGCAGGTACTGCTCCACCGTGAACGCCGGCGGAAGGTAGCCGTCGTTCTCCACCAGGGGGAACGCCGGGTCGATGATGTGCAGGTGGGCGTCGAACACCGGGCCGAGGGGTTGCTGCCGGTCCACGGCATCGGCCGCTACGGGCACCGGCACGGAATCCTTCTTCACGATCTCCCCCTCCGTGGCCCGGCGGCAGGCCGGAGGCCGCACGGGAGAGGCCGCCGGCCCCCGGCATCCCGGGGCCGGCGGCCTCGACGGCGGTGGGCCCCGTGGGGCTCGAACCCACGACCCATGGATTAAAAGTCCACTGCTCTACCAACTGAGCTAGAGGCCCGTGCTCCCCGGCGGGCACGACCGGTCCGGAGCGGGCACCACTCTACCGCACGGGTCCGGGGACCGCGCCGGAACGGCGCCCCGGCGCCTACAGTGGCTCTGAGCCCCGCCACGCCGACCGGAGGACACACCGTGCCGCATCCCAGCACCGAGGAGGAGGATCGGGCCGAGACGAAGCTCTTCGGCCCCTCCGCCGTCACCGACCGCCTCCGGGAGGTGGTCGAGCAGCTGCGGGAGGAGCGGGGCGGGGCGCCGTCGTCGTCCGTCCCCGCGCTCGCGGACGCCGACCCCGAGCTGTTCGGGGTTGTCATCGCCACCGCCGACGGCCACGTGTACGAGGCCGGCAGCACGCGCCACGAGTTCAGCATCCAGTCGATCTCCAAGGCCTTCACCTACGCGCTGGCCGTCGAGGACCTGGGGGCGGAGGCCGTGCACGCCAAGATCGACGTGGAGCCCAGCGGGGACGCCTTCAACGAGATCTCCCTCCAGCCCGGCACCGGGCGCCCCGCCAACCCGATGATCAACGCCGGCGCCATCGCCGCCACGTGGCTCGTCCCGGACAGCGAGCACGACCTGCGCCGGGACCGGATCCGGGACGCCTACTCCCGGTGCGCCGGCCGGGACCTGGCCATCAGCCCCGAGGTCCTCGCCCAGGAACGCGCCGCCGGGGACCGCAACCGCGCGCTCGGCTACCTCCTGGCCTCCGCGGGGATCATCGAGGAGGACCCCGCCCAGGCCCTCGAGGACTACTTCGCCCAGTGCTCGGTGCTCGTGACCTGCCGCGACCTCGCGCTCATGGGCGCCACCCTCGCCAACGGCGGGACCAACCCCCTCACGGGCGAGGAGGTCTTCTCCGGCAGCACCGTCTCCAGGGTGCTGTCCCTGATGAGCTCCTGCGGCATGTACGACGACGCCGGCGAGTGGATGGTGCGCGTGGGCCTGCCCGCCAAGTCCGGGGTCGGTGGCGGCATCGTCGCCGTCCTGCCCGGGGAGCTGGCCGTGGCCACGTTCTCCCCCGCCCTGGACCGGCACGGCAACAGCGTCCGCGGCGTGCTCGCGTGCGAGCGGCTCTCCCAGGACCTCGGGCTGCACTTCGCCCACACGGCGCGCGTGGCACGCTCCACGGTGCGCGCCGTCTACCCCATCGACCAGTGCCCCTCACTGGTCCGCCGCAACGCCGAGGCCGAGGCGGTCCTGGTGGAGCACGGGCGCGACGCCGTCGTCGTCGAGCTCCAGGGCGACCTCATGTTCAGCGGGACCGAGACCGCGGTGCGCACGGTGCGGGAGGTCGCGCTGGAGGCCTCCCACGTGGTCGTGGACCTGCGCCGGGTGGACGTGGCGGCCCACTACACGGTGCCGCTGCTGGCCCGCACCCGGGAGGAGCTCCACGCGGCCGGGCGAACGGTCGTGGTGGTGGCCACCGACCCGGAGCTCACCGGCTCCTTCCCGGGCGATCCTCCGCTCGAGGTCTTCCCGAGCCGCGCCGCGGCCGTCAAGCGGGTGGAGGACGCACTGCTCCGGGAGCACGGCGGACCGGCCTGCACGCCGTCCCGGGTCGAGCCCGCGGAGTCCGAGCTGCTCTCGCGGCTGGAGCCGGCCGACGCCCGCGCCCTGGGCGCCCTCACCGTGGAACGGGCGTGGCGTGCGGGCGAGAACATCCTGCGCGCGGGGCAGAACTTCGCGGGGATCCACCTGATCGTCCGCGGCGACGTCTCGATGTCCGTGCAGGCGCCCGCGGGGGAACGGGTCGAGCTGCAGGTCCTCGGTCCCGGGACGAGCTTCGGCGAGCTGGCCCTGGGCACCGGCGGCAAGCAGCGGGAGACCCTCAGCGCGCTCACGGACGTCACCGCCGGCGTGCTCGTCCCGGAGACCCTCGCGGAGCTCGAGGAGCAGGACCCGCCGCTGGCGCTGCGGCTGTGGCGGGCCCTCGCCCAGGACGGCTTCGAACGCACCGACCAGCAGTGGCGGGACGCGGCCGTGCACGCCTCGTCCCAGGACTGGTGAGGGGACCGTGGCCCCCGGGGAGCCGCCACCGTACCCTGGAGCCATGAGCGAAGCGCCCCGCCACCACAAACCGGTGAAGTTCTCGCCGGAGCAGTTCGAGGACCACGAGGGCGGGCCCGACCCGGCCCGGGTGTCGGAGGCCGCGCACCTGTCGGCCCACGCCCTCGTGGTCCGCGGGCGGGCCAGCGACGATCCCGAGATCAGCCGGCGGCTCATCGAGCTGACCGACGAGCAGGGGCTCGAGGGCATCGCCGAGATGTGGGCCGAGGCCCCCGCGGTGTCCCTGCCCGGCGCGCTGTGGCGGCTCTACGCCCTGCGGGCCGCGGTCCGCAAGGACCCGGTGCGCATGGGCCGGTACTTCGCGGCGGGCCGCGGCACCGCCCAGGTCTCCCACGTGGTCGCCGGCGTGGCCGAGCCTCCCGGGGCGGAGGAGATCACCACGATGGCGGACGCGATCCTGTCGGGGGCGTTCAACGGGGAGTTCGACATCGCCCTGGACCGGTTCGCGGCGTTCTGCCGGGTGATCGCCCTGGGCCGGATCCGCACCGCCGACACCGGCCGGATGCCCGCCGTCGCTCCTGGCGGGCATCCCGGGGCGGGCACCGTGGCCCTCACCCAGCGCCTCGAGCGCACTGCCGAGGAGCTCGAGGCCGCGGCCCTGGCCTGGCGCCACGGCCACCTGGACTGAGCTCCCGCACCTCCCGGAGCCCCCGGCCGTCCCGTCGCGTCCCCGGGCACGGTGCCCGGCCCCGGACTTGGCCTCCGGGAGACGTCGACTACCATGGACGCAGGTGCCGGGCCGCGGCAGCCCCGGGCTCCATCTCAAAGCCGCTACGAGCGGCCTTCCGCCGAGAGGCGCTCCCGGTCCGGCACCGCCCTCCGTGTCCTGATCCGGCGCCGTGCGTGCGCCAGGGGGCGGCCCGTGCCCGCCGCCGTGAACTCGCCGTGCTCCGCGGAGCTCGTCCCGACGCCCAGGATGGTCAACAGATGGCGCTTCGCATCTTCCCCGAGGACGGGCTCGTCCTCGACCTGCTGGCCGACATGTCGGCGCAGGTCACCGAGTCCGTGCGGCTGCTCGCCGAGATGCTCGGTGCCCCGGAGGCCGACAGCGCGACGCTCGACGCGGTGCGCGAGTGCGAGGCGCGCTCGACGGACCTCTACTTCTCGGTCATGACGACCGTCCGCTCCACGTTCGTGATCCCCATTCCCCGCCAGGACGTGTACGTGCTGGGGCACTGGCTCAACAAGGCCGCGGAGGAGCTGCTGGCCCTCGCGGAGGCCCACGTCGCCTACGGGCTCTCCCGGCCGCCCTCCTACGCCACCGACCAGCTGGCGGTGATCGTGCGGATGTCCGAGCTGACCACGCGGGCCATGCGGAACCTCAGCAGCTTCGAGGGCCTCGACGACTACTGGTACGAGATGCTCCGGCTCGGCAAGCAGTCCGAGCGCATCTACCAGCTGCACATGGCCCACCTGCTGGAGAACCACAAGGCCCTCGCCGCCCTGCGCCGCGAGCGCGCCGTCGAGCGGTTCGCGGCGGCGGCCCGGGCCCTCACGCGCGTCTCCACCGAGGTGGGCCGCATCGTCGTGGCGGAGTCCTGAGCCGCGGTGCTGGTGCTGCTCACGGTCCTGGGCCTTCTCCTGGCCGCCGCCCACACCGTGGTGAACGGTTTCCACGACGCGCCCAACGCCCTGGCGCTGCCCGTGCGCTCGAGGGCACTGACCCCGAAGGTCGGGCTGGTGTTCACCGCGCTCATGAACGCGGCAGGGGTCTTCGCGGCCGGCTGGCTGCTCACCGACTGGGTGCTCACCTCGGCACCCGTGCCTCTGAACGTGGTGGGCTCCGCCGTGCTGGTGTGCTCGCTGCTGAGCACCATCGGGTGGAACCTGCTGACGTGGTGGTTCGGCATGCCGTCGTCGTCGACCACGGCGCTGGCGGGCGGGCTGCTCGGCGCGCTGCTGGGGGCCCGCGCCGTGGACCTGTACGCGCACGATCCGCCCGTGTCCGGGGTGCTCGCCCAGATCGGGGTCCCCCTCCTGGTGGCGCCGCTGGTGGCCTACGCCGTCGCCTGGACGCTGGTGCTGCTCCTCCTGCACGTCCTGCGCCACTCCGAGCCGGCGACCACGACCTTCCGTTCCCAGCTGGTCCAGGCCACCGGTGCCGCGGCCATCGCCTTCGGCCACGGCATCCACCACGGCCGCCGGGCCGCGTGGATCTACGCCACCCTGCTGCTCTGCGCCGGGGCGCCGGTGGCGGCCGGGCGCACGGCCCCGTGGATCCTGGCGCTGGTCGCGGCGGGACTGGCCCTGGGCACCCTGGGTGGCGGATGGCGGATCGCCTACACCCTCTCCTCGCGCATGGTGACCATCGACCCCTTCCGCGGCGCGGTGGCCCAGGGCGTCGCCGGAACCCTCCTCTTCCTGGGCGGGACCCTCGTCCCCGTGGCGATGTCCACGTCCCAGACCACCGCCGCGGCGATCCTGGGGGCCGGACGGCAGCAACGCTTCCACACCGTGCACATGCGGGTCGTCCTGCGCGTCCTCGGCGTGTGGGCGCTCACCGTGCCGGCGTGCGGACTGATCTCCGCGACGCTGCTGCTGGCGATCTCCCCCCTGCTGTAGCCCGGGCCCGGGGGCCCGGCCCGGACGCGCCGCCGGCAGCGGGTGCGCCCGTCGTCGTGCGGAGGGACTGCTCAGCCGAAGCGGCCGGACACGTAGTCCTCGGTCTGCTTCTCCCGGGGGTTGCTGAAGATCTCCGAGGTGGCACCGTACTCGATGAGCTTGCCGGGCTTGCCGGTGCCCGCGATGTTGAAGAACGCCGTGCGGTCCGAGATGCGGGCGGCCTGCTGCATGTTGTGGGTCACGATGACCACCGTGTAGTCCTGCTTCAGCTCGTTGATCAGGTCCTCGATCGCCAGCGTGGAGATCGGGTCGAGCGCGGAGGCCGGCTCGTCCATCAGGATGACCTCGGGCTTGACGGCGATGGCACGGGCGATGCAGAGGCGCTGCTGCTGCCCGCCGGAGAGGCTCGAGCCCGGCTTGTCCAGCCGGTCCTTGACCTCGTTCCAGAGGTTCGCGCCCTTCAGGGAGCTCTCCACCAGCGCGTCGGCGTCCGAGCGGGAGATGCGCTTGCTGTTGAGCTTCACGCCCGCGAGCACGTTGTCCCGGATGGACATGGTGGGGAAGGGGTTGGGCCGCTGGAAGACCATCCCGATCATCGAGCGCACCACCACGGGGTCCACGCCGGGGCCGTAGAGGTCCTCGTCGTCGAGGAGGACCTTGCCCTCCGCCCGGGCGCCGGGGATGACCTCGTGCATCCGGTTGAGGGTGCGCAGGAAGGTGGACTTGCCGCAGCCGGACGGGCCGATGAACGCGGTCACCGACCGGGCGTCGATCCCCATGCTGACGTCCTCGACCGCCAGGAAGTCGCCGTAGTAGACGTTGAGGTTCTCGACGTCGATTCGCTTGGACATGTTGGGTTCCTTGCTTCTTTCTCGCGGGCGTGCACGCGCGGGTGCTTGCGGGGAGTCGGTGCGGGATGAGCCGGGGCCCTGCTCAGCGGCCCCCGGTCTTCGGGGCGAAGGCCCGGGCCACCAGCCGGGCGAGCAGGTTGAGCAGCATCACGATGAGGATGAGGATCAGCGCGGCCGCCCACGCGCGCTGCTGGGAGGGATCAGGGTTGGTCGGGGACGTCGGCGTGAGGATCTGGTAGTAGATGAACGTCGGCAGGGTCGTCATCCATCCGGAGAACGAGTTCCAGTTGATGGAGGTCGCGAATCCCGCGGTCACGAGCAGCGGCGCGGTCTCGCCGATCACGCGGGCGATCGCCAGCGTGACCCCGGAGGCGATCCCGGAGATCGCCGTGGGGATCACGACCTTGAGGATCGTCCGCCACTTGCGCACGCCCAGGGCGTAGGAGGCCTCGCGCAGCTCGTTGGGGACGATCTTGAGCATCTCCTCGGTGTTCTTCACGACCGTGGGGATCATCAGCACCGTCAGCGCCACGGCCGCCACGAAGCCGAACCGGGCGGACGGGCCCAGGAGCAGCCCGAAGAGCGCGGCCGCGAAGAGACCCGCCACGATCGAGGGGATCCCGGTCATGACGTCCACGAAGAACGTGATCGCCCTGCCGAGCCAGCCGCCCCGCGAGTACTCCACGAGGTAGATCGCGGTGAGCAGTCCGATCGGCACCGACATGAGCGTGGCCCAGAAGGTGATCGACACGGTCCCGACGATCGCGTGGTAGGCCCCGCCCAGCACGGGCCCCTCACCGGCCGCCGCGGCGTTGTCCGTGGCACCGGTCACCCCGTTCATGGAGGTCAGCAGCAGGTTGGAGGTCATGCCCGGGAGCCCGTTGGCGAGCACGGTCCAGATCACCGAGACGAGCGGGACCACGGCGAGGACGAAGGCCGTGTGCACGAGGTAGGTCATGAGGGAGTCGGCGCCCTTGCGCCCGCCCTCGACCGCGGTCACGGCGACCGGGGCGGCCACCAGGAAAAGGCCCGCAGCCAGGACGGCCCACAGGGCCGTGGAGAATCCGATCAGGGCGGCCAGGGCCGCGCCCACGACGACGGCGGCGCCGGCGATCACGGGAACCAGCCACGCGGGCTTCTGGTTGCGGGTCAGGGTGGGCCGCCGGCTCGACGGGCCCGGTGCGGAGGTCTGTGGACGGAGGGCTGCGGTCGGCATCAGTTGGCTCCCGAGAATTCCTTGTAGCGGGCGATGATGGCGCGGGCGATCATGTTCACCACGAGGGTGATGAGGAACAGGATCAGGCCGGCCGCGATCAGCTCGGAGAGCCGCAGGCCGTAGGCCTCCGGGAAGTTGAGCGCGATCTCCGCGGCGATCGTCTGGTTGCCGGAGCGGATGAGGGACGCGGTGAGCGGGCCGCCCGACAGGACGAGGGCCACGGCCATGGTCTCGCCCAGCGCCCGGCCGAGGGCCAGCATCACCGAGGAGATGATCCCGGGGCGGGCGAACGGCAGCACCGTCATCCGGATCATCTCCCACCGGGTCGCGCCCAGGGCCAGGGCGGCCTCCTCGTGGAGCTTGGGCGTCTGGATGAAGATCTCCCGGGACATCGCCGTGATGATCGGGAGGATCATGATGGCCAGGACGATCCCCACCGTGAGCATGGTCTTGCCGGTTTGGGAGGCGGGCCCGCTGAATATGGGGATGAAGCCGAGGTTCGTGGAGGCCCAGGCGTAGAACGGCACCAGGGCGGAAGCCAGGACCGTCGTGCCCCAGGCGCCGTAGATGACCGAGGGGATGGCCGCCAGCAGGTCGATCACGTAGCCGACGGGCTTGGCGATCCGTGCCGGCGCGTAGTGCGAGATGTACAGGGCCACGAGCACTCCGATCGGCGTGGCGATCACGAGGGCGATCACCGCCGCGACGACCGTGCCGAGGACCATGGGCCAGATGTAGGACCAGAAGCCGGCCCCGCCCGTGATCTCCTCCGCCGGAGCCTGGAACGTGGGCAGGGCCTCCATCAGGAGGAACAGTGCGACGGCCGCGAGCGACGCGAGGATCAGCACCCCCGCCCCGAGGCTGAGCCCGGAGAAGACGGAGTCCCCGGCCCGGCCGCCGGCCGAGGCGTCCGTGGTGAGCCCGGCGGACTTCCGGGTGGTGACGTTCGTGGACATGTCGTGGGCCCCTTCGATTGCCTGGAACGAGCCGCGCCGGACGGGATCAGGCCCGGCGCGGTGGTCCGGTGACGCGCCTCACGCTACAGGCGCCACACACAGAAATGTCCCGTCCGGCGCGGGAGGGGGCTCGAGAGCCCCTTCCCGCGCCGGACGGGATCAGCGGATCCTGATCAGCCGGCCACGGTGATCTGGTCGATCGCCTCCTGCGCCCGGGTGCGCAGCTCCTCGGACATCGGAGCGGATCCGGCCGCCTCGGCGGCCGTCTGCTGGCCCTCCTCGCTGATCACGTACTCGCCGAAGGCCTTCGCCAGGTCGGCGGTCTCCTGGGAGTCGTACTGCGGGCAGAAGATCTCGTACGAGACGAGGACGACCGGGTAGGAACCCGACTCGGTGGTGTCACGGGCCAGGTCCATGGCCATGTCGTACTCCGCGCGGCCCTCGACCGGGGTCGAGGCCTCCACGGCCGCCGACGCGGCCTCCGGGGAGTACTCGACGTACTCCTCGCCGACCTTCACCGCCACCGTGCCCAGATCGCCCACCACGGAGGCGTCGGCGTAGGTGATCGCGCCTTCGGTCGAGCTCGTCGACTGGACGACACCGGCGTTGCCCTTGTTGTTCTCCGCGGCCCACTGGGACGGCCAGTTGCCGGAGACCTCCTCGGTCCACACCTCGGGCGCGGCCGCGGCGAGGTACTCCTGGAAGTTCTCGGTGGTGCCGGACTCGTCGTTGCGGTGCACCACGGTGATCGGGGTGTCCGGCAGGTCGGCCTCGGGGTTCTGCTCGGCGATCGCCGGGTCGTTCCAGGTGCTGATCTCGCCGGTGAAGACCTTGGCGACGGTCTCGCCGTCCATGTTCACCGTGTCGACGCCGGGCAGGTTGAAGGCGATGGCGATCGGGGAGATGTAGGCCGGGACGTGGAACGCGCCCTCGGGGCCGCAGACCTCCTTGGAGGCCTCGTACTCCTCGTCGTCGAGGTAGGCGTCCGAGCCGGCGAAGTTCGTGCCGCCGGCCACGAATGCCTCGCGCCCGGCCCCGGACCCGTCCGGGGAGTACTGCACCGTGGCCTCGGGGTTGGCCTCCTGGAAGCCGTTGATCCACGCGGTCATGGCGGCGTTCTGGGCCGACGAACCGCTGCCGGTCAGGGTGCCGGAGACGCCCGAACCGGAGCCGTTCTCCGTGCCGGAGCCCTCTCCGGTGGCATTGTCGGAACCGCACGCGG
This sequence comes from Kocuria rhizosphaerae, assembly GCF_044462265.1. Classification (NCBI taxonomy): domain Bacteria; kingdom Bacillati; phylum Actinomycetota; class Actinomycetes; order Micrococcales; family Micrococcaceae; genus Kocuria; species Kocuria rhizosphaerae. The sequence goes on along the minus strand of NZ_JBISWL010000142.1, from coordinate 28,089 downwards.
TGAGCGCGAGCGTGCCGATGGCCAGGACGGCGGCGGAACGGCCGAGGTGGGAAACCTTCACTTGTAAGCCCCTTCGAAATTCACTGTGGCGGCCCGTCGACGGGCCGTGGTCCAACGCGGGCCGGGGAGTCCCCGGGCCGGCACAAGAGGTGGATCTGCGGTGCGGTCGCGAACCTCTCGGACAGAGACGCTAGGGACCGCAGGTAGCCAGATTGACCCGCCGAGGTGAACGCAGGGTGAACACGACCGGGCCGGCGGCGGCGGAGTAGCGGATCTCACATCGGAGCCCCGGCCGTCCCGGGCCGCCGGGGCCGCCCCGCCCGCTCCGGCCGTGACACCGGCCCGGACCGCCGGTCCGCACCGCGGAGGGGCTTCGTGCGGGACTCGCCTAGGATGATCCCATGCAGCCAGGCAACCGCGCGCGAGCCGCGGCCCGTGCGTTGGGCAGCCGCAGCCGGGTGGGCCTGACCCGCGTGCGCACCGGGATCCTGCAGAGCTTCCAGATGACGGTCGCCGCCGTCGGCGCCTACGTGATCGCCGAGCAGCTGCTGGGCCACCACGGACCGATCTTCGCCGCCACCGCTGCCCTGGTGTCCCTGGGCTTCGCGAAGGGCGGTCTGCGGTACCGGAGGGTCCTCGAGGTCTCGATCGGGGTCACGCTCGGCATAGCCGTGGGCGACGGCCTCATCCACGTCCTCGGCGCCGGGGTGTGGCAGGCCGCCGTCGTGCTCATGACCTCGATCCTGCTCGCCCGCTTCCTGGACAACGGGGCACTGTTCACCACGCAGATGGGATTGCAGGCGGTGCTCGTGGTGCTTCTGCCGCCCTCCACGGACGGCGTGTTCGCCCGGTCCTCGGACGCCGTGGTGGGCGGTCTGTGCGCGCTCGCGATGGCCTATTTCGTCCCCACGGATCCGCGGCGCCAGCCGCGGGACGACCTCAGGGCGCTCGTCGACGAGTTCTCCGCGGTGCTGAGCGAGGCCGGGCGTGCCGTGGAGAACCACGACTCCACCGCGGCGTGGCACGCACTCGTGCGCTCCCGTCAGACGCAGCCGCTCGTGGACTCCGTGACGACAGGGCTCAAGGCGTCCCTCGAGATCGCCAGCGTCTCTCCCCTCTACCGCGGCAGTCGCGCGGAGATCGAGGAGATCGGGCACTCCACCCGGTACCTGGACCTCGCGGTGCGCAACGCCCGGGTCCTCACGCGTCGGCTCGCCTCGGTGCTCAGCCACGTGACGCTCTCCGACCGGGCCGTGGACTCCCTGACCGAGGCCCTCGACAACCTGGCGGACGCAGTCACCACTCTCGGCAACGCGCTGGCCGTCTCGGCGCCCGGATCCCGTGAGAGCTACCTGCGCCAGACCCGCAATGAGCTGGCCGATGTGGCCCGCCGCCTGCACCCCCGGACGATGGGCGTCCGAACCATGGAGGGCGAGGCTCTGGTGCTGGACATGCGGCCGATGGTCGTCGACCTGCTGGAGGCGGCCGGGATGACGCACGAGGAGGCGCTCGCCCAGCTGCCGCGTCTGGAGGACGGGGACCGGGTCTGAACCTGCGAGCCGGTCCGCGAACGAGTCGCTGTCGGCCACCCGTGGGGGAACACATCGACGCCGCGGGCCGCAGGGCCGAAGGACGAGACCGCGTCCCGGCCCCATCACCCGCGACGGCGGACCGGGCCGTGCCGCCGGCTGGTCGGTTCAGAAGGGTGGTGGTTCGTCCAGGGGCAGCGGGCCGGGGGGCAGGGGTGGCAGGTCCTCCGGCGGGGGCGGGTCCTCGCTGAACCGGTCGGGGGAGAGCGGGTCGTGGATCCTCACCGGGCTCAGCAGGGGGTGGTGGTGGTGCTGGGGGTAGGTGACGTGGATGCGTCCGGCCGGGGAGGTCCACTCCAGGACGCCTTCGGGTGTGGCCGGGTCGCGGTGGACGACGCGCCAGCGTCCGAGGGGGCCGTGGCGGTGCTTGAGCAGGTGGTGGGCCCGGCACAGGTGGGCGAGGTTGCCCGCGTCGGTGGTCCCGCCCTGGGCCCAGGCGATGGTGTGGTCGAGGTCGCAGCTTTCGGCGGCGCGGCGGCAGCCGGGGAAGCGGCAGGTGCCGTCGCGCAGGCGCAGCCGGCGCCGGAGGTCGGCGGGCACGGTGTAGGTGGTGCGGTCGTGCTCCAGGACGGTGCCGGTGACGGGGTGGGTGAGGACCCGGGTCCAGGTCGGGGCGGTGGCGGCGATCCGCGCGGCCACCTCCATCGGGATCGGCCCGTGCCCGGCCAGCTCCGCACAGCCGGTGGCCACCGGCAGACCCGCCGGCCACGCCCCCGCACCACCCGAATCCGCACCACCGGAGACCGCGCCGCCGGAGACCGCGCCCTGGGACCCCGCCGTGCCGGACCCCGCCGTGCCGGAGTTCGGGGGGCCGGACTTCGGGGGGCCGGAGTCCGCCGTGCTGGACCCCTCCGTACCGGACGTCGGGGGGCCGGAGTTCGTGGTGCCGGAGTTCGTGGTGCCGGGGAGCCCGGTGGGATCGGCGCCCCCGGGTGCGGATGCCCCGGGCGCCGGTTCTCCGGCCGGGGCTCCGGGGTGGGGTGCGGGGGTGGTGTGGGCGAGCAGGGCCAGGGCGGGCACGGTGAGCGTCACGTGGCCGCGGATCCCGCGCAGGTGCTCGGGCATCTGCGCCGGCTCCCCGGCCAGCAGGAGGTCCGCCAGCACGTCGGCGCGCAGCTGCCCCGCGGTCCGCGCCCCCGCGCCCTCGTCCAGGTCCTCGCCCCAGCCGCCGCCGGGGCCCGAGCCCAGGTCCGGACCGGGGCCGGCCGGGATCGGGGGCCGGGTGCCGGCCGGGATCGGGGGCCGGGTGCCGGCCGGGGCGGGGACCGGCTCCGGGGAGTCCTGGGGGTGCACCCGGGCGGCGATGACGCTCAACCGGTGATGGGCCGCGTGGGCGGTGGCCGCGTCCAGGATCGCGCACAACCGGGCCATCCCGTCCTCCTCGGCCTCCACCCACACCCGGCGCCGGCCCAGCGCCGCCCGGTGCCGGGCGGCCCCGGTGCCACCGGGCAGGCCGTCGCGCAGCCGCCGGGCCGCGGCCTTCAACTGGGCCACCGTGCTCACCGGCGCCCGCTCCAGCAGCTGCCCCACGACCTCGCGCACGGCCCCCACCGGCGGCCCCGGATCCGGGGCCCGGCTCAGCTGCCCACCCACCAGCTCCCGCCACAGCTCGGCGATGACCTCGGCCTGACGCACCCCGATCGTCCCGGCCTCCAGGGCGGCCAGGACATCCGGCAGGGACACGACCAGGATGATCGCCTGCTCCACCCGCCGGATCGCGGTCACCGCCGGCAGGTTCAGCCCCGGACCGATCTCCTCGGCCACCTCCAGCAGCGTCCGGTTCTCCAGCTCCGGCAAACGGCGCCCGAGCCGGCGGGCGCGGGCATTCAGCCACCGGGCCCGAGCGGCCCGATGGCGGGCGTGGGCGGCCTCCTGCAGCACCCACATCCGGTGGATCACCCGCACCTGCCGGCCCGCCGCCTCCGCCTCCGCCCTCGCCTGGCCCAGCAGCTCCACCGCCGCCTGCGCGTAGTCCTGCTCCAGGACCGCCAGGAACGGATCCTCCGGCAACAACTCCCCCGACAGGGGATCCCCCGGGAAAGGCTCCTCCGGCTCCCGCGGACCCTCAACGGTGGTGGTCATGCTCCATGATCCCCACCAGCTCCGACACCGTAAGACGTGGTGTCAGTCACAGGAACACCACCCCTGGCCGTCGCGGAGGTCGGCGTCCACGAGACCCCCGGCCCGGATCCGGAAGTACAAGGCCGGCCGGCTCGCGGCGGACGTGGACGGCTCTGCGGCAGGGATCCTGGGTACGGTCAGGTGCCCTCCCCGCGCCGCCGGGACGGGGTCGCCCGGCGCAGTGCTGCGCTCGCTGCACGGTCTCCGCACCACGTCTTGAGCCCGGTGGAGCCGACGTCCGCATCCCCTGCCCCAGCGATCCGTACGACGTCCGGGGCGGCCGCTAGCCTGGACGGCATGAGCACCCGCACCCGCCGCAACTCCCCCGCCTACCGCTGCACCGAGTGCGGCTGGAGCACCGCCAAGTGGGTGGGCCGGTGCGGGGAGTGCCAGGCCTGGGGCACCGTCGAGGAGATCGGGGAGCATCGGACCCGCACCACGGCCGCACGCTCGGCCGCCGAGCCGGCCCGGCCGATCGCGCAGGTGGACGCCACGGTGGCGACCTCGGCGCCGACCGGCGTGCCCGAGCTGGACCGGGTGCTGGGCGGTGGCCTGGTGCCGGGGGCGGTCGTGCTGATGGCGGGAGAGCCGGGGGTCGGGAAGTCGACCCTCCTGCTCGACGTCGCGGCGCGGTTCGCCGAAGGTGCCGCGGAGGGCCCCCGCGACGTCCTCTACGTCACGGGCGAGGAGTCCGCGGCTCAGGTGAAGCTGCGCGCCGACCGGATCGGCGCCGTGGCTCCCACCCTCTACCTCACCGCCGAGACGGACCTCGCCACCGCTCTCGGGCACGTCGAGAAGGTCTCGCCCCGTCTGCTCGTCGTCGACTCCGTGCAGACCCTGGGCAGCGCCGAGGTCGAGGGCTCCGCGGGCGGCGTCACCCAGGTCCGCGAAGTGGCCGCCTCCCTGATCGCCGCCGCCAAGAAGCGGAACATGACCACCCTGCTCGTGGGCCACGTGACCAAGGACGGCTCGATCGCCGGACCCCGCCTGCTCGAGCACCTGGTGGACGTCGTGTGCCAGTTCGAGGGCGAGAAGCACTCCCGGATCCGGTTGCTCCGCGCGGTGAAGAACCGCTACGGGCCCACGGACGAGGTCGGCTGCTTCGACCTGACCGAGACCGGGATCACGAGCGTCGAGGATCCGTCCGGGCTCTTCGTCTCGCGCACGGCCATGCCCGTGTCCGGGACGTGCCTGACCGTGACCCTCGAGGGCCGCCGCCCGCTGCTCGCCGAGGTCCAGGCGCTGCTGGACCGTTCCTCCACGGCCCAGCCCCGCCGCGCCACGGCCGGCCTCGACTCGTCCCGGGTGGCCATGCTGCTGGCCGTGCTGCAGCGGCGGGCCGGAGTGAACCTGGCCGGGCTGGACTGCTACGTCTCCACGGTCGGCGGGGTGAAGCTCACCGAGCCGTCCACGGACCTGGCCGTGGCCATGGCGCTGGCCTCCGCGGCCCAGGACCGCCCGCTGCCGCAACGCCTCGTCTGCTTCGGGGAGGTCGGCCTGGCCGGGGAGGTGCGTCCCGTCCCGGGAATCGGGCGCCGCATCCAGGAAGTGGCCCGCCTGGGCTTCACGCACGCCGTCGTGCCCGCGAGCTCGACCGGCCCCGGACCCGTACCACCCGGCTTCACCGTCCGGGAGGTGACCACCATCGGCGACGCCATGGAGCTGCTCTTCCCCCGGTCCTCCGCCGGTCCGGCGCCGAGGCGGCAGACCGCGGCGGCCGTATGATGTGACCGTGGCGAAGACCCCTGAGGACGCACTGCGCAAGACGCTGGCCCGCATCGCGCCGGGCACCGAGCTGCGCACGGGTCTCGAGCGGATCCTGCGCGGGCGCACCGGTGGGCTGCTGGTCCTGGGGTTCGACCGTTCCGTGGAATCCATCTGTTCCGGCGGCTTCGACATCAACACCGATTTCTCCGCGCCCAAACTGCGCGAGCTGGCCAAGATGGACGGCGCGATCATCTGCGACCGGGATGCCACCCGCATCCTCAAGGCGGGTGTCCAGCTCGTCCCGGACCCCTCGATCACGACCATGGAGTCGGGCACCCGGCACCGCTCCGCGGAGCGCACCGCCAAGGAGACGGACGTGCCCGTCATCTCCGTGAGCCAGTCCATGAGCGTCATCACCATCTACGTGGGCGGCACCCGCTACGCGATCGAGGGCTCCCAGTCGATCATGGCCCGCGCCAACCAGGCCCTGCAGACCCTGGAGCACTACAGCCACCGCATGGAGCAGGTGCTCGGCAACCTGTCGTCCCTCGAGATCGAGGCGTCCGTGACCGTGCGGGACGTGGCCTTGACCATGCAGCGCATGGAGATGGTGCGGAGGATCTCCTCGGAGATCGGCTGGTACGTGCTCGAGCTGGGCGTGGACGGCCGGCTCATCGCCCTGCAGCTCGAGGAGCTCACCGCGGGCACCGGCCCCGGGCCCGATGTCGTCCTGCGCGACTACCTGCCGGACGACACACCGGCGCAGGGCATCCAGGGCGGACTGGAGCGGCTCGCGGAGCTCACGCCCGCGGAACTCATCGACCTGCAGCGCATCGCGGTCTCGGTGGGCCTGATCGAGCCCCACAGCAGTCTCGAGACCGAGCTGCACCCCCACGGCTACCGGTTGCTCGAGGGCATCAAGTCGATGCCGCGGGCCGTGGCGAACCGTCTGGTCCGCCAGTTCGACGGCCTGCAGTCCCTCATGGCGGCCAATCTCGAGGATCTCAAGGCGGTGGAGGGCATCGGCGAGCAGCGGGCGCGCACGGTGCGCGAGTCCCTGTCCCGCATGGCCGAGACCAGTCTGCTCGAACGCTTCATGTGAGCGCGACCGGCGCCGCGGGCCGGTCCGGACCGCAGGACGGCGACACCGCCGGAGGGCCTCACTCCAGGACGAAGGGGGCCGGCTCGCTCGAGCGCTCCCCCAGGGAGACCACCAGGCGGTAGTACCCGGGCATCGCCTGTTCCCCGTCCGCCGGGCAGCCCTCGGCGCTGCGCGCGCCGTTCCACGTCAGCCGGGCACTGAGCTCCTGTTCCGGCTCGACGGTCACCTCGCGGTCCTCGGACCCTGCCTGGCAGTGCCGGCTGTCGAAGACGGAGTCCGAGCCCGAGCTGACCTCGTAGACCATCTGCGACGTGCCCGCATCGACCCGGCACGGGTCCTCTCCCGTGTTCTCCAGCGTGAGCACCAGGACGGGCTCGGCGTCCTGGGTGTAGGTGTCCCGGTCCGTGGACGCGCGGACGAGCAGCTCGGACCCGCACTCCTCGACCGGCTCCTCCGGCCGTGCCGACGCCGACGCGGTGGACGACGCGGTGGCCGACGCGTCCGGGTCCGGGCGGGGCGTGAAGTCCGCGAAGGGCTCCGGCGTGGTCGGGGCGGCGGACGGTGCCGGCGAGGCCGCCGCGGGGGTGGGCTCGGGCTCGTCGGAGCCCAGCATGGACGCCACCGCCTGGACCACGCCCACGGCCACGAGGACGAGCAGGACGCCGGCGGCCAGGGCGGCCATGATCCGGCGGCGCCGGTACACCTCCGGGCTCTCCCGCCGCGGGGGCCGCCGGTCGTCCCCGTCGTGAGAACCGCCCCGCGGCGTACCGCCCGCACCCTTCTGCACCATGCCCCCAAGGCTACAGTGGAGCACGATGAGCTCCGTTCCCGCCGGCCCCGTCCCGGGCCTCGACGTGCCCGCCTTCCACGAGTCCGTGACCCGGTGGTTCGACGACGCCGCCCGGGACCTGCCGTGGCGCCGCCCGGAGCGCACACCGTGGGAGGTCATGGTCAGCGAGTTCATGCTCCAGCAGACCCCCGTGGTGCGCGTGCTGCCCGTGTGGCGGGCCTGGATGCAGCGCTGGCCCCGCCCGGAGGACCTCGCCGCCGCGACCGCCGGCGAGGCGGTCCGGGCGTGGGGACGGCTCGGCTACCCGCGGCGTGCGCTGCGCCTGCACGCGACTGCCGCCGAGATCACCGGACGCCACGGCGGGGCGGTCCCGGCCCGGCACGACGAGCTGCTGGACCTGCCCGGCGTGGGCGCCTACACGGCGGCCGCGATCGCCGTGTTCGCCTTCGGGGACCGCCGCACCGTGGTGGACACCAACATCCGCCGCGTCCACGCACGGGTCGTGACGGGCCGGGCCCTGCCCTCCCGGTCGCTGACCGCCGCGGAGACCCGGCTGGCCGAGGAGCTGATGCCCGCCGACGACGCCCTGTCCGTGCGGTGGAACCAGGCCGTGATGGAGCTCGGGGCGCTGATCTGCACGGCCCGCGCTCCTCGTTGCGAGCGGTGCCCCGTGCGGAACGCGTGCGCCTGGGTCGCGGCGGGCCGGCCCGCTCCCGAGGAGGCCCCGCCGGGCCAGACGTGGCACGGCACCGACCGGCAGGTGCGCGGGGCGATCATGGCGGTGCTCCGGGCCGGGGCCGCGCCCGTGCCGTCACGGCACCTCACCGGCCCGGTGGACGTCACCGTCGGCGCCCCGGACCTCACCACGGTCCTCGACCCGGGGGCCCTGCGCGCGCTGGACGCCCTGCACGGGCTGGACGCCCCCGAGGAGCAGCGTCGGCGCGCCCTCGAGGGGCTGCTGAGCGACGGGCTCGCGGTGGAGGGGCCCGCGGGGGTCAGTCTTCCGGGCTGAGCTGGAGGATCATCCTGGTGTTGCCCAGGGTGTTCGGTTTGACCCGCGCGAGGTCGAGGTACTCGGCCACCCCTTCGTCGTGGGAGCGCAGCAGCTCGGCGAACACGTCCGGGTCCAGCTGCTCCTGGTTGGGCATCACCTCGAAGCCCTGCCGGCTGAAGAACTCGACCTCGAACGTCAGGCAGAACACGCGGGAGATCCCCACGGCCCGGGCCCGCTCGACGAGACCGGCCAGGAGCATGCGCCCCACCCCGCAACCGCGCCACGCCTCCGAGGTGGCGAGGGTCCGCACCTCGCCCAGGTCCTCCCACATGACATGCAGGGCGCCGCAGCCGACGAGCCGGGACGGACCGCCGTCGTCGTCGGGCGCCTCGACGACCAGGAACTCCTGGATGCCCTCGTAGTAGGCGACCGTGTCCTTGTTGATCAGCACTCCGGCCCTGGCCAGCGGCGCCACCAGCTCCTTGATCGCTGGGACGTCGGAGGTGCGCGCGGGGCGCAGGAGAAGGTCGGTCACGCCGCAAGTGTACGCTCGCGAACGCGAAGGCCCGGTTCCGGGGCGGCATGCGACAGCCCCCACTTCTGGGGACGAGGACGGGCCCCGGGAATGCGGAAGGACCCGCCGCGCGGAGCGCGGCGGGTCCTTCGGTGTCTCCCCGGCAGCCGGGACCGCCCGGCGTCAGCCCTCCGAGCCGCGGTCGTGCTCCCCGCGGACGACGTCCTCGAACCCGGCCATCGGGTCGGCCATGCCGTCGCTCGTCAGATCGGACATCGGGGTCGAGGAGAACACGAGCACCTGCTGGTCGCCCTCGCCCTCCGTGTCCACCGAGATCTTCTCACCGGCGCTGATCTCGCCGAAGAGGATCTTCTCGGACAGCTTGTCCTCGATCTCCCGCTGCATGGTCCGGCGCAGGGGACGGGCGCCCATCGCCGGGTCGTAGCCCTTGCGGCTCACCCACACCTTCGCCGTGTCCGACAGCTCGATCGACATGTCCTGGTCCCGCAGCCGCTCCTGCAGCCGGGCGACGAACAGGTCCACGATCTGCACGATCTCGGCCTCGGTCAGCTGCGGGAAGACGATGATCTCGTCCACGCGGTTGAGGAACTCGGGGCGGAAGTGCTCCTTGAGCTCGTCCTGCACCTTGGCCTGCATCCGCTCGTAGCTGGACGCGGCGTCCACCCCGGCCTGGAATCCCACGGGCACGGCCCGGGAGATGTCCTTGGTGCCCAGGTTCGTGGTCATGATGATCACGGTGTTCTTGAAGTCCACGACCCGGCCCTGCGAGTCGGTCAGCCGGCCGTCCTCGAGGATCTGCAGCAGGGAGTTGAACAGGTCCTGGTGCGCCTTCTCGACCTCGTCGAAGAGCACGACGGAGAACGGCTTCCGGCGCACCTTCTCCGTGAGCTGTCCGCCCTCCTCGTAGCCCACGTAGCCCGGAGGGGCGCCGAAGAGCCGCGAGACGGTGTGCTTCTCCTGGTACTCGGACATGTCCAGGGTGATGAGGGCGTCCTCGTCCCCGAACAGGAACTCGGCCAGCGCCTTCGCGAGCTCGGTCTTGCCCACCCCGGTGGGGCCGGCGAAGATGAACGACCCGCCCGGCCGCTTGGGGTCCTTCAGGCCCGCCCGGGTGCGCCGCATGGATCGGGACAGCGCCTTGATGGCGTCGTCCTGGCCGATGATGCGCTTGTGCAGCTCGTCCTCCATGTGGAGCAGCCGCCCGGTCTCCTCCTCCGTGAGCTTGTACACGGGCACACCGGTGGACGCGGAGAGCACGTCGGAGATGACCTCCGGGGTCACCTCCGCGAGCTCGTCGCCACCCTCGCGCCAGGCCCGGTCCTTGGCCTCCCGCTCGGTGATGAGCTTCTGCTCGGTGTCGCGCAGGGAGGCGGCCTTCTCGTAGTCCTGACCGTCGATCGCGGCCTCCTTGAGCCGCTTCACCTCGGTGATGCGGTCGTCGAGCTCCTTGATCTCCGGCGGGGCGGTCATCCGCTTGATGCGCAGCCGGGCCCCGGCCTCGTCGATCAGGTCGATGGCCTTGTCCGGGAGGAACCGGTCGGAGACGTAGCGCGCCGACATGTGCACGGCCGCCTCGAGCGCCTCGTCGGAGATCGACACGCGGTGGTGCGCCTCGTACTTGTCCCGCAGGCCCTTGAGGATCTCGACGGCGTGGGCCTCGGAGGGCTCGTCCACCTGGATGGGCTGGAACCGCCGCTCCAGCGCCGCGTCCTTCTCGATGTGCTTGCGGTACTCGTCGAGCGTCGTGGCGCCGATCGTCTGGAGCTCGCCCCGGGCCAGCATGGGCTTGAGGATCGACGCGGCGTCGATCGCGCCCTCCGCGGCGCCCGCGCCCACGAGGGTGTGGATCTCGTCGATGAACAGGATGATGTCCCCGCGGGTGCGGATCTCCTTGAGCACCTTCTTGAGCCGTTCCTCGAAGTCGCCGCGGTAGCGGGAACCGGCCACCAGGGACCCGAGGTCCAGGGTGTAGAGGTGCTTGTCCTTGAGGGTCTCCGGGACGTCCCCGCGCACGATCTGCTGCGCCAGACCCTCGACGACGGCGGTCTTGCCGACGCCGGGCTCACCGATCAGCACGGGGTTGTTCTTGGTGCGGCGGGAGAGGATCTGCATGACCCGCTCCATCTCGCGGAAGCGGCCGATGACCGGGTCCAGCTTGCCCTCGCGCGCGGCGGCGGTGAGGTTGCGGCCGAACTGGTCCAGCACGGCGGAGCCGGCGGGAGTGCCCTCGGACTGCCCCGCCGAGCGCACGCCAGCGCCCTCCTTCTCGGGGGTGCCGCCGCCCTGGTAGCCGGAGATCAGCTCCAGCACCGTGGAGCGCACCTTCTGGGGCTCCGCGCCGAGCTTGGTCAGCACCTGCGCCGCCACGCCCTCGCCCGCGCGGATGATGCCGAGGAGGATGTGCTCGGTGCCGATGTAGTTGTGCCCGAGCTGCAGCGCCTCCCGCAGCGAGAGCTCGAGCACCTTCTTGGCCCGCGGTGTGAACGGGATGTGCCCGGACGGCGCCTGCTGGCCCGGGCCGATGATGTCCTGGACCTGCTCCCGGGCTCCGGTGAGGGTGATGCCCATCGAGTCGAGCGCCTTGGCGGCCACTCCCTCTCCCTCGTGGATCAGTCCCAGCAGCAGGTGCTCGGTGCCGATGTAGTTGTGGTTGAGCATCCTGGCCTCTTCCTGGGCCAGCACCACGACCCGGCGGGCGCGATCGGTGAAACGCTCGAACATGTGGATACTCCTCCGTCGATGATCTGCACCCGATGCTACGCACCCCACAGGGCCGGTGGGCGCCTGTTCGCCACCGGCGAGACGGGGACGCCGGGCGGCCCCTGCGCACCCCGGAAAAGGATCCGGACATTCCGGGAATTCCCGTCCCCCGCGGCGGAGTCCCAGGTCAGGAAAAAGTAATCCGGGAATTGTCCCCGCACCGGCCCACAGGTGTCCCACCGAGAAGCGGACCGGCCGCGGCCGGTTCTTCCCCCGGACCGATCCGACGAGAAAGGGGGAGGGACCGTCAGGCCCCTCCCCCGTGATTCATCACCGGCGGTGCGGAATCACTGGTGCGCTTCGTAGTACGCCTTCTGGACGTCCTGGTGGATCCGGCCCCGGTCGGAGACCGGGTGGCCGTGCTCACGGGCCCATTTCCGGATGGCGGCCGTGTCCGGGTTGGACTTGCCGGTGGGACGGGCCGCGCCCGAGCGCGCCTGCTTGCCCGCCGGCTTCGCCGGGGCACGCCGCGCCTTGGCGATGAACGGCCGCACGGCGTCGCGCAGGCGCGCGGCGTTCTCGTCCGAGAGGTCGATCTCGTACTGCGCGCCGTCGAGGCCGAACCGGACGGTCTCCTCTGCGGGACCGCCGTCGAGGTCGTCCTCGAGAATGATCTTCACGGTCTGGGCCATGGTGCGAACTCTCCTCCGCCTCTCGGCGCTCGTCTTGTCCGGGGCACGCCGGAACGGCGCGCCCACAGGTGCTGCGGAATCCCCCCTGTATCGGCCGGGGTCCGTGGATCCGGAATTACTGTCCTGCGCCGGTTACCCGCGCTCCCGATGCCGATGAGTTTATCCTACATTTATCGACGGCAATTCGTCACCACTTCCGGTGGGGAAGGAATTCGTCCCGGCAAAGACGCCCCGGCAAAGACGCGGGGAAAGAACGCGAGAAGATCCCGGATTCGAATTCATGGATATGGCGGGGTCTTTTCGGCGCCCCACCGACCTGCCGCGGCGCGGGTCGGTCGGTCAGCGTCCGGTCCGGCGGTCCCTGCGGGAGGGACGGCCGAAGGGGAGGTCGTCCCCGTCGCGCTCCTTGAGCTCCTCGTACCAGCGCCGCGCGTCGTCCTGCGAGCGGGACTGCACATTGCGCTCCGTGCGGTCCCCGCGGAGGATCCCCCGCAGCACGAACCAGAAGATGATTCCCACGCAGATCGAGGGCAGCAGGACGGCGATGTACTCCATGGGTGCGATTCTCCCGGAAGGGTCTGGGCGGAGGCTGGGACCGCGGCGGCCGCGATCAGTCCTGTTCCGGCTTCATGAGAGGGAAGAGGATGGTCTCCCGGATCCCCAGATCGGTGAAGAGCATGATCAGCCGGTCCAGGCCGAGGCCCAGGCCGCCCATGGGCGGGGCGCCGTGCTCCAGGGCGCGCAGGAAGTCCTCGTCCAGCTGCATGGCCTCGTCGTCCCCCGCCGCGGCACGGCGGGACTGCTCGGTGAGGCGCTCCCGCTGGACGACCGGGTCGATCAGCTCGGAGAAGGCCGTGCCCCGCTCCATGCCGCCGATGATCAGGTCCCACGCCTCGATCACCCCCTCCTCGGACCGGTGCGGACGGGCCAGCGGCTGCGCCGAGGGCGGGTAGTCGCACACGAACGTCGGCTGGATCAGCGTGGGCTCCACGATCTCGCCGAACAGCTCCAGGACGAGGGTCTCCGCGCCCCAGGCGGGGTCCACCGGCACCTCGTGCCGTTCGGCCACCCGCCGCAGGACGTCCACCGGGGTCCCGGGCGTGATCTGCTCCCCCACGGCCTCGGACAGCCCCGGGTACACGGACAGCCAGCGCCACTCGCCCCGCAGGTCGATCGTGCCGCGCTCCGTCTCGACCGTGTCCACGCCCAGGGCGTCCGCGCAGGCGAGGACGACCTCCCGGATCCGCTCCGCCATCGTGAACTGGTCCCCGTAGGCCTCGTACGCCTCCAGCGTGGTGAACTCCGGGCTGTGCGAGGAGTCGACGCCCTCGTTGCGGAACACCTTGCCGATCTCGAAGACCCGCTCGATCCCTCCGACCACGGCCTTCTTGAGGTAGAGCTCCGTGGCGATGCGCAGGGTCATGTCCTGGTCGAAGGCGTTGAGGTGCGTGCGGAACGGACGGGCGGTCGCTCCGCCGTGCACGAGCTGCAGCATGGGCGTCTCGATCTCCACGTAGCCGTGCGAGGCCAGGACGTCACGCACCGTGCGGATGATGGCGGCCCGCTGGAGGACGACCTCGCGCGCCTCGGGCCGCACGATCAGGTCCAGGTAGCGCCGCCGCACGCGGGTCTCCTCGCTGAGCTCGTGGTGCAGCGTGGGCAGGGGGCGCAGGGCCTTGGCGGCCATGGACCACGCGTCGGCCATGACGGACAGCTCCCCGCGGCGGGAGGCGACGACCTCGCCGTGCACCGCCACGAAGTCGCCGAGGTCCACGAGGGCCTTCCACTCCCCCAGCGACTCCTCGCCGACCTTGGCGAGGGAGAGCATGACCTGCAACCGGGTGCCGTCCCCCTCCTGGAGGGTCGCGAAGCACAGCTTGCCGGTGTTGCGCACGAAGACCACACGGCCGGCCACGCCGACGTCCTCCCCGGTCTCCTGACCCGGCTCCAGGTGGCCGTGGGCCTCCCGGACCTGCGCGAGGGTGTGCGTGCGCTCGACGCCCACCGGGTAGGCCTCCCGCCCCGAGTCCAGCAGGCGGGCCCGCTTGGCGAGCCGGAACTGCATCTGGTCGGAGAGCTCCGCCTGTTCGGCGGCCCTCCGCTCGGCGGCCTGGTCCTGGACGGTCGGGGCGGGGTTCTGCGCGTTGGTCACAGTTGTCCAGGATAACCGGAGGGGTCAAATCCCCCTCCGTCGGCGACCGGGCGCACGGCCGCCGACCGAAGGATCAGAGCGCCAGGTTGTCGATCAGCCGGGTGCTCCCCACGTGGGCGGCCACGAGGGCCAGCGCTCCCGGTGCGGGCTCGGCGGGCTCCAGCGTGCGCGGGTCCACGACCACCAGGTAGTCCAGCCGGACGCCGTCCTCGGCGTCGATCCGGGCGCGCGCGGCCTCGAGGCCGACCTGCCCCGCGGCCAGCTCCCGGAGCGCGCGGGAGAGGACGAGGGCCGAGCGACGCTGCGCCGGGTCCAGGTAGCGGTTGCGGGAGGAGAGGGCCAGGCCGTCGTCGTCGCGCACGATCGGCACGGGGCGGATCTCGACGGGCAGGTCGAAGTCGGCGACCATCCGCCGCACCAGGAGCAGCTGCTGGGCGTCCTTCTCCCCGAAGTAGGCCCGGAAACGGGCCGGCACCGGCGGGCGGGCGATGTTGAGCAGCTTGTTGACCACGGTCAGGGCCCCGTCGAAGTGGCCCGGGCGGCTCGCGCCGTCGAGCACGGCGCCGAGCCGGCCGGCGGTGACGCGCACGAGCGGCTCGCCGTCGGGGTACATCTGCTCGAGGGCCGGGGCGAGGACGAGGTCGGCCCCGTGGCGGGTGAGCAGCTCGACGTCTGCGTCCAGCGCGCGCGGGTAGCGCTCGTAGTCCTCGTCCGGGCCGAACTGCAGGGGGTTGACGAAGACGGACACGGCGACGACCGCGTTCTCCTGCCGGGCGAGCCGCACGAGGTGCCCGTGGCCCTCGTGCAGGGCGCCCATGGTGGGGACCAGGCCGAGCGACACGGCGCCGGAGGCCGCGCCGAGCCGATCGGCCAGCGCCTCGCGGAACTCGCCGATGCCGCGGCAGACCAGCGGGGCGGGGCTCACGGGGCGTCCTCCCCGTCGGTGAGCTCGAGGGCCGCGAGCACGGCCTCGTAGCGGGGGCGGTCGAGCAGGCCGCGGTCCAGCGCCCGGCGGGCGGTGACCCGGGCCAGGTCGAGGTAGGCCAGCAGGACGTCGTCGCCGCCGTGGTCGTGCGCGTACTCGTCCAGGGCGTTCCGGTGGGCGCTCACGGTCCCGGCGTCCCCGCGGGCGACGGGCCCGGTCAGGGCGGACTCCCCCGCGGCGAGGGCGTTGTCCAGGGTGGCGCGCAGCAGCGGGCCGACCATGCGGTCCGGGTGCTCGACGCCGATGTCGCGCAGCACCTGCAGGGACTGACCCGCGACGGTCATGAGGTGGTTGGAGCCGTGGGCCAGCGCCGCGTGGTACAGCGGGCGGTCCGCCTCGGCGACGACCACGGGCTCGGCCCCCATCTCGACCACGAGGGCCTGGGCGATGGGCAGCACGGGCGCCGGGGCGGTGATCCCGAACGAGCAGTCGCTCAGCCGTGCGAGGTCCAGGCTCATCCCGGTGAAGGTCATCGCGGGATGGATCGCCAGGGGGATGACCCCGCCGGCGCGGGCGGGGTCGAGGATGCCGGTGCCCCAGCGCCCGGCCGTGTGCACGACCAGCTGGCCGGCCTGCCACAGCCCGGCGTCCGCGAGGCCCTGCACGAGGCCGGGCAGCTCGTCGTCGGGCACGGCCAGGAGCACGAGCTCGGCGCGCTCGAGCACGGCGGGGACGTCGAGGACGGGCACGTCCGGCAGGAGGGCCCCGGCGCGGTCGCGGCTGGCCTCGGAGACCGCGTTCACCCCGACCACGGCGTGGCCGGCCGCGCGCAGGGCGGCGCCCAGGACGGCGCCGACCTTTCCCGCGCTGACGACGCCCACCCCGAGGCGTCCCGGTCGGGCGGAAGGGTGCGTCATGCGTCCTCCTGGGGTCGGGGCGGGGCGTCGGCCAGTCTACGGGCGCCGGCGGCGTGCGCCGACTGCGCGGCGGCGAGCGCCCGCGCGACACCGGTGTCCAGGTGCGGGACGCCCACGAGGACGGGGCCCGGCGTCGAGTGCAGGTGGACGTCGGCCAGACCCAGGGCGCGCTCGAGCGGACCCTGGTGCACCGCCACGGACTGCGTCTTCTCGTGGGGCAGCACGGCCGTGCGCCGGGTCAGCCGCCCCGACCGCACGGCCAGCAGCTGCTCCGTGGCGGCGAAGCCCGTGCGACGGTGCACGAGCGGGTCCAGCCACCGGGCCCGACGCGGGGACGTGGTGTAGCGGCCGTGCGCCCCGATGCCGTGCAGGCCCTCTCCCAGCAGCACCGCGAGGTCGGCCTCCGAGGCCCGCGGCAGGGCCAGCCGCAGCACCGTGCGGACCTCGGCGAGGGTGCCGACCGGGAGCAGGGTCGAGCGCATGGCGTCGTTCTCACCGGCCCCGGGGCCGTAGCCGGCCACGTTGACCCGCACCCGGCACCACCCGAACGGGCGCCACAGCAGCGGGTGGTCCACGCCGACCGCCTGGATCCGGCCCGCCGGCACCGTCTGCGAACGGACGCTGAACAGCCCGTAGCGCACCCGCATGCCCTCCGGGATGCGCAGCAGCCGGAACCGGTAGCCCTGCTCGAACCGGCGGTAGGCGACGGCCCCGAAGCTGAGCAGGCCGGGGAGCCAGGCGGCCAGCAGCGCCGGCCCGGAGACGGGGTCCAGCACGACCGCGACGGGCGCGGCGGCCAGGAGCACGGCGAGCACGACGGCGGAGCCGGAGGCCAGCACGGAGCCGAGCAGCCGGTCCACGGGCACCGCGAGCACCGGCTGCTCGTCGTCGCCGGCCGCGGCCCAGGGCGCGGGCCGCCGGACGGGCCCGGTCCCGGGCATCCCGGCCGGCATCCCGGCCGGCGCAGCCGGCGCCGGCCCGCGGGTGCCCGGCCCGAGCCGGCCCAGGAGCTCGGTGCGCAGGGCTCGGGCCTGGGCGTGCGTGAGGTAGGACAGGGCCACCGCGGACTGGCCCGCGTCGGCGACCTCGAAGGTGAGCTGGGCCAGGCCCAGCAGCCTCGGCAGGAAGGGACGGTGGATGTCGATGGCCTGGACCCGGTCCAGGCGGGCCTGGCGCTCCTGGCGGAAGAGCACCCCGGAGCGTACTCGCACGTGCTCGGCGGTCACCTGGTACCGGGTGAACCACCACGAGACGAGCACCACGGCCGTCGCCGCGAGGAGCACGAGCATGACGAGCCCGGCCAGTAACCACCAGAACAGCCCGCCCAGCTGCCCCGGGTCCAGATCCCGGGACGGCCGCTCCCCGCCCAGGTAGACGCTCACGAGGTCGTCGAGCACGATGTTGACGAAGGCGCCCGCGAGCACGAGGATCGCCAGCCACCCCTTGACCACGGGGGTCAGGGGGTGGACACGGCGCCACGGCGGGCTGCTGGGCGCGCCGTCCGGCCCGGGCGCAGCGCTCACAGGCCCGCCAGGAGTGCCTGGCCGCGCGCGGTGAGCCGCTCGCGCAGGCGAGAGGCCTCGGCATGGTCCACCCCCGGGATCTCGGCGTGGCTGCCCACGGCGGCCGTGTGCAGCTTCACGGTCGCCAGCCCGAAGGTGCGCTGCAGCGGGGAGACCGACACGTCCACGTACTGCATCCGCCCGTAGGGGATGACGAGGACCCGCTGGTAGAGCAGGCCCCTGCGGACGAGGAGGTCCTCGCCACGCTCCGCGTAGCCGATCGCCCGGACCCGCCGGGGGGCCAGGAGCGCGGAGACGGTGCCCAGCGTCACGGCGAGGGCGGGCGGGAGGAGAAGCAGGGCCTGCGGCGCGGCGGGCCACACGCCCGTGGCGGCCAGCACCGCGGGCCAGCCCAGGGCCGCCGTCCAGAAGAGGGTGCCGAACAGCGTCGAGAGCAGGACCACCGTGACGTGGCGCGGGGAGACCCGGCTCCAGACCAGGCCCTCCGGGTCGATCGCACGGTTGCTCAGGGGCGGGCGGTCACCGCGCGCCCCGGCCGCGGGGCCGCGCGCGGGCTCGTTCGCCGATCTCACGGGCATATCCACCTTCTCCCTCGGGGAGCTCCTTGTCCCGCCGCCTACGGTACTCGGCGCTCTCCTCGGCCTCGGGATCGTCCGGGGGCAGCTTGCAGAACCCCTCCACGACCCAGCCCACGACGACGAGCACGACGCCCGAGGCGACATGGGACAGACTCGCCCACAGCGGCTCGTGCTCCGAGCGCACGGACAGCAGGGAGAGCTGCTCGACGGCGATGGTGGCGTGCCACCCGCCCAGCATGGCGCCGGCCCAGGCCGCGGCCTGCGCCCCGGCCGCGGTGCGGGCCGCGACGAGGGGGTCGAAGCGCTCGGGCCGCACCCCCTCCTGGTACTTCTTGACCCGCAGGCCGAGCACCAGGACCGCGAGCGCGACGGCGCCGGACGCCGCGAGCGAGACCCACGGCAGGACCAGCAGCGGACCCGCGGCACCCGTGGACAGCCGGTTGGCGCTCCACCCGACGGCGCCGGCGGCGGCGGCGCACATCAGCAGCGCCGGGACGGTGAGCACGTGCACGGCGCCGCCCCTCAGTCCGCGCCGCCGGCCGCGGGTGGCCCGGCCGGCAGCAGGGGGACGGTGTCGGGGCCGAGGCCGCCGAGGTCGGGGGCCCGGCGCGCGAGCTCGGCCACCGGCCTCCCCTCCAGCACGGCGTCCGGGTCCATCAGGGCCCAGGGCACCAGCACGAACGCGCGGGTGGCCGCGTGCAGGTGCGGGACGGTGAGGTCGGGCTCGTCGAGGCGCAGACCGCCGTAGACGACGATGTCGATGTCCAGGGTGCGCGGCCCCCAGCGCTCGGAGCGGACCCGGTGGTGGCGCTCCTCGATCTGCTGGCAGGCCCGCAGCAGCCCGAAGGGGCTCAGCTCCGTGTCCACCTCCACGACCGCGTTGAAGTAGTCGTCCTGGCCGGGGGGCCCGCCGACGGGCCTGGAGCGCACGATGGGCGAGGTGCGGGTGAGCGTGATCCTCGGGGCCTCCGCCAGGTCCGCGGCCGCGCTGCGCAGGGTGGCCTCCCGGTCCCCGAGGTTCGCGCCGAGCGCGAGGACCGCCACGGTTCCCATCTCAGCGCTCCCGGTAGATCGTGACCGACACGTCGGAGAACGTCACCTCGATGGGGGCCTTGGGCTTGTGCACCGTGACCTCCACGGCCTCGAGGGGGAAGCGCTCGAGCAGGCGCCGCGCGATCCGGTCGGCGAGGGTCTCCAGGAGGTTCACGCTCGGGCCGATGACGATGTCCCGGACCTCCTCGGCGACCTCCCCGTAGTTCGCCGTCAGGGTGACGTCGTCCGCGGCCCCCGCGGCGGCCAGGTCCAGGTACATCACGAGGTCCACGAAGAACGGCTGCCCGCTGCGCTTCTCCTGCTCGAAGACGCCGTGGTAGCCGACCGCGCCGATGCCGAGCAGGTTGATCCGGTCCCGGCGGTCGGGGGTGGGTGCGACGTGGTGGCGTCCTGCCCGCTCGTCCGGGCGCGGCACCCGGTTCATCGCGGCACCGCCCCGGTCGGTGCCCCGGTCCGCGCCTGGCCCGGGCGCAGGACCGCCGGCTCCACGCCGCACCACGCGTGCGCGGCCGCGACCGCGTCGGCGCCGGCGCGGACGTCGTGCACGCGCACGGCCCACGCCCCGCCCTGCGCGGCGAGCGCGCTGACCGCGGCGGTCGCGGCGTCCCGCTGCCCGGCCGGCCGCGGCGTGCCGTCCTCCTCGAGGAGCGTGCCGAGGAATCGCTTGCGGGAGGCGGCCACGAGCACCCGGTGGCCGGTGGCGGTGAAGCGCGGCAGGGCGCGCAGCAGCTCCCAGTTCTGGGCGCCCCGCTTGGCGAAGCCCAGTCCCGGGTCCAGCACGATCCGCTCGGGCGCGAGCCCCGCGCCCACGAGCCGGCCGCGCAGGCCCTCGAGCTCGGCCAGGACCTCACCGGCGACGTCGTCGTAGTCGGCGAGCGCGTCCATGGTCGCCGGGGTGCCGCGGGCGTGCATGAGGACGTAGGGAGCCTGCCGCCGCGCGACCAGGTCGATCATCTCCGGGGAGACGGACAGGCCCGAGACGTCGTTGACGATGTGCGCCCCGGCGTCGAGGGCCGCCTCGGCCGTGGCGGGGTGGTAGGTGTCCACGCTGAGCACGGCGCCCGCGGTGGCGAGGGCCTCGACGACGGGCAGGATCCGGCGCTGCTCCTCCGCGGGCTCGAGGCGTTCCGAGCCCGGACGGGTGGACTCCCCGCCGACGTCCACGATGTCGGCGCCCTCGGCCATCATCTGCAGGCCCCGGTCGATCGCGGCGTCGTGGCCGGCGTGCAGGCCGCCGTCGCTGAAGGAGTCGGGAGTGACGTTGAGGATGCCCATCACGAGGGTCCGGCCGGTGGGCAGCGCCTCGAAGGAGCCCCACCCGGTGGGGCCCTGCCCGGTGCGCGGTGGCGTCCGCACGGGCTCAGCGCCCCAGGATGAGGCTCATGGCCTCGGCGCGGGTGGCCGGCTCGCGCAGCTGCCCCCGGACGGCGGACGTGACGGTCCTCGCCCCGGGCTTGCGCACCCCGCGCATGGACATGCACAGGTGCTCGCACTCGATCACGACGATCACCCCGGCCGGGGCGAGGTGCTCCACGATCGCCTCGACGATCTGCGTGGTGAGCCGTTCCTGCACCTGGGGCCGGCGCGCGTAGAGGTCCACGAGCCGGGCGAGCTTGCTCAGGCCCGTGACCATCCCGTCGTGGCCGGGGATGTAGCCGACGTGGGCGTGGCCGTGGAAGGGCACGAGGTGGTGCTCGCACGTGGAGTAGAAGGGGATGTCCTTGACGAGGACCATCTCGGAGTGGCCGATGTCGAAGGTCGTCCCGAGCACCTCCGACGGGTCCTGGTGCAGGCCCGCGAACATCTCCGCGAAGGCCCGGGCCACCCGTCCCGGCGTGCCTCGCAGGCCGTCCCGGTCGGGGTCCTCACCGACGGCCAGGAGCAGCTCCCGCACCGCCGCGGCGACGCGGGCCTGGTCGACCGCGCCGGCGCCGGCAGCCAGTTCGGGGGCGGGGTCCGGGTACGGCGCCTCGAAGGCGTCCAGGCACGGGTCGTGCGTGCTCGTCTCGTTCGTGGGGGCCTCGTGGGGCACCACGCCTCCTTCGGGGTCTGCGGTCCTGCGGGACGGAACGGGTCCCCGTTCCTCCGGCCGGCTGTCGCTCCATCCTAGGCCGGGCTCAGTCCGTGGCGCTCCCGGCGCCGCGCTCCCCCGGTTCACGGGGATCGCGCTGGGCCGCGCCCGAGGCGCCGGGGCCCTCCCCCGGCGGTTCCGAGTGGCCGCGCTCGGGGACCTCGAGCGGGTGCTCGGGCCGGGCCGCGGCCGCCTGGTCCTGGGGCGCCAGGTTCGACGGGTCCTCGGCGTGGAGTCGACGGGCCTCCTCGCGTTCGGCCTGGGTGACCACGGGCGGGACCTCGGAGACGGGACGGGTGTCCTTGGACAGCCACACCGGCCGGAGCTCGCGCTGGCGGACGTCGCGGAACAGGTCCGCGATCTCGGCCTCGTTGAGCGTCTCGCGCTCGAGCAGCTCGAGGGCCAGCCGGTCGAGCACGTCCCGGTTGTCCATGAGGATCGCGTAGGCCTCGTCGTGCGCCTGGTCCAGCAGCGCCCGCACCTCCTCGTCGACGATCGCGGCCGTGCGCTCGGAGTACTCCCGCCCGCTGCCGGCCGCGTCCCTGCCGAGGAACGGCTCCGAGTGGTCGCCGCCCAGCTTGATGGAGCCCACCCGGGCGCTCATGCCGTACTGGGTGACCATCTTGCGGGCCGTGTCCGTGGCCTTCTGGATGTCGTTGGACGCCCCGGTGGAGGGGTCCCGGAAGACGATCTCCTCGGCGGCGCGCCCGCCCATGGCGTAGGCCATCTGGTCGAGCAGCTCGTTGCGGGTCGTGGAGTACTTGTCGTCCAGGGGCATGACCATGGTGTAGCCGAGGGCCCGGCCGCGGGGCAGGATCGTGATCTTGGTGACCGGGTCCGTGTTGCGCAGCGCGGCCGCCACGAGCGCGTGACCGCCCTCGTGGTAGGCCGTGACCTTGCGCTCCAGCTCCTTCATGATCCGGCTGCGCTTCTGCGGGCCGGCGATCACCCGGTCGATGGCCTCGTCCACCGCGCGGTCGTCGACGAGCTGGGCATGGGAGCGCGCCGTGAGCAGCGCCGCCTCGTTCATCACGTTCGCCAGCTCCGCGCCCGTGAAGCCCGGGGTGCGCTTGGCCACGGCGGCGAGGTCCACGTTGCCGGCGAGCGGCTTGCCCTGGGCGTGCACCCGCAGGATCTGCAGGCGCCCCTTCATGTCCGGGGCGTCCACGCCGATCTGGCGGTCGAAGCGGCCGGGACGCAGCAGGGCGGGGTCCAGGACGTCGGGGCGGTTGGTCGCCGCGATGAGGATCACGTTGGTCGTGGCGTCGAAGCCGTCCATCTCGACGAGGAGCTGGTTGAGGGTCTGCTCGCGCTCGTCGTTGCCGCCTCCCATGCCGGCGCCGCGCTGGCGGCCCACGGCGTCGATCTCGTCCACGAAGATGATCGCGGGGGCGTTCTCCTTGGCCTGCTGGAAGAGGTCGCGCACCCGGGAGGCCCCCACGCCCACGAACATCTCCACGAAGTCCGAGCCGGAGATCGAGAAGAACGGGACACCCGCCTCACCGGCGACCGCGCGCGCGAGCAGGGTCTTGCCCGTGCCCGGGGGGCCGTAGAGCAGCACGCCCTTGGGCACCTTCGCGCCGAGGGCCGTGAACCGGTCCCGCTCCACGAGGAACTGCTTGATCTCGTCCAGCTCCTGGACGGCCTCGTCCGCGCCGGCGACGTCGGCGAAGGTGACCGTGGGATTGTCCTTGTCGAACATCTTCGCCCGCGACCGGCCGAAGCGCATCACCTGCGAGCCCCCGCCCTGCATGCGGGAGAGGACGAACCAGAAGATCGCCAGGATGATCAGGAACGGCAGGAGGAAGCCCAGGAGGTTGGTGAACCAGTTGTTCTCCACGGGCTGGTCCGTGAACCCTTCGAGGTCGGCCGCGTTCATGGCCTCGACGACCTCGTCGCCGCGGGGGGTCACGTAGTAGAACTCGACGCTGCGCCCGAGCTCCTGGCCGTCGAGGGACAGGTCCTCCTCGAGCTGGAGCTCGACCTTCTGCTGGCCGTCGTAGATCTTCGCCTCGGAGACCTTGCCGTCCGCGAGCAGCTCGAGGCCGACGTTGGTGTCCACGCGCCCCGAGGAGCCCGTGGTGAGGGACCCCACGACGGGGAAGAGGACGAGGACGGCCAGCAGGATCCAGAACCAGGGTCCCTTGAAGAAGTTGTTGGGTTTTTTCGCCGTGGCCAAGCCGCTGATCCTCCCGTGGATGGTTGTCCGCTGCCCCGGCCCGGAGCCCGCCCGGAGCCGCCGGTCCGCAGGACGCAGGACTTCAATGTACCGCCCGCGCTCGCGGGCTCACCCGGAGGGAGCCCGGAGTTCCCTGTCAGCGGACAGCGGGGCCGGACCGGCGGGAGGCCCGGCTCCCGGCGGAGGCTCCGCGCGGGCCGGCGCCCTCACTGGTAGACGTGCGGGGACAGCGTCGCGATGCAGTCCAGGTTGCGGTACTTCTCGGCGTAGTCGAGCCCGTAGCCGACGACGAACTCGTTGGGGATGTCCCACCCGACGTACCGGACGTCGATCGAGGTCTTGGCGGCCTCGGGCTTGCGCAGCAGCGTGCAGATCTCCACGGAGGCGGCGTGGCGTGACACCAGGTTCGCGCGCAGCCACGACAGGGTCAGACCGGAGTCGATGATGTCCTCGACGATGAGCACGTCACGCCCGGTGAGGTCGGTGTCGAGGTCCTTGAGGATGCGCACGACCCCGGAGGACTTGGTCCCCGAGCCGTAGGAGGACACCGCCATCCAGTCCATGGGGTACTGGCCCTTGAGCGCGCGGCACAGGTCCGCCATGACCATCACCGCGCCCTTGAGCACACCCACGAGCAGGACGTCGCGCCCCTGGTAGTCGGCGTCCACGGCGGCCGCCAGCTCGGCGATCCTCGCCTCGATCTCTTCCTTGGTGAACAGGACCTCGGTGAGGTCTCCCTGGACGTCCTCAGCCTTCACGGCGCTCCTCGTGCGATGCGGAAACGGATGGGCGTTCGGCGTCGCGCTCCGGACCCGCAGGACACGGGCGGACGAGCTCCAGGTGCCCCGTGCCACGGGTGCCGGCCGGCGGGCGGCGGCGCCACACGGACACCCTACCCGCCATCTGCACAGGCCCCGCGGCGCCGTGCCCCGAGGCGAACGCGTCGAGCGCGCCGAGCCGTTCGTGGGCGGGGGTCTCCCCGCCGGCCGCGACCACCGCGGCGGAGAGCGCGCGGCGGCGCAGCGCGGGGTGGGCCGCCCGCAGCGTCTCCAGGTCGAGGACCACCGCTCCGGAGCGCTCCGGAGCGGCGCCCCGGGCGCGGCACAGCAGCTCCTGCGCGGCGTCGTCGAGGTAGTCGGCGTCCGGGCCGAGGATGGCCGCGGAACGGGCCAGGGCGCGGGCCACCCCGGGCCCCAGCTCGGCCTCGAGCACCGGCAGCACCCGGTGGCGGACGCGGGAGCGCATGAGGGTCGTGTCCGCGTTGGTGGGGTCGTGCCACGGCTCGAGCTGCTCGGCGGCGCAGATCCGCAGCGTCTGCTCGCGGGAGAGGTCCAGGAAAGGACGGAGGTAGGTGACGCCGTCCAGCTCCCGCGCCGGGGGCATGCCGGCCAGGGAGCGGGTGCCGGAGCCGCGGGCCAGGCCCAGCAGCACCGACTCCGCCTGGTCGTCGAGGGTGTGCCCGAGCAGCACGGCGGCCGCGCCGGTGCGCTCCACCACGCGGGAGATCCCCGCGTACCGGGCGTCCCGAGCGGCCATCTCCGGCCCGCCGGCCTCGCGGCGGACCTCCACGGCCGTGACGGCCACGGGCGCCAGGCCGAGCTCCTCGAGCCCGTGGGCGGTGCGCCGCGCCACCTCCGCGGACCCCGGCTGGAGCCCGTGGTCCACCACGACGCCGCCCACGCGCAGGGTCCCGCGCCGGCCCCAGTGCGCCGCGACGGCCGCCAGTGCCAGCGAGTCGGGGCCGCCGCTGCAGGCCACCAGGACGAGCGGCGGCTCGGAGCCGGTGGGACCGACGTCCCGGCGGACGCTGTCGAGCACGCGCCGCCGCCCCGCGGCGACGTCCGGGGACAGCCGGCCGCGACGGGCGAACTGGGTCACCGCCGGGCGTCCTCGCGAGTTCCTGCCTGGTTGCGGGCCTCGCGCACGGCCAGTCGCACGACCTTCGCGAGGGTGGGCGCGGTCTCGCCCAGCAGGTCCAGGGCGGCCTCGAGCTCGTGCGAGGGGACCACGTGCGCCAGCGCGGCCACGGCGTTGGTCTCGCTGTGGATGCCCGCCTCGATCTGCGTGGTCGACAGCACCGGCTGGGACGCCTCGACCGCCGAGAGCGTCTCCTCGATGTCCGGGGTGCCGATGCGCTGCTCCAGCATGACCAGGCGCTCGTAGACCGCGGGGTTGCCGATCTTGATCCGGCGGCCGCTGTTGAGCTGCGACAGCATGGGGGCGGACAGGCCGAGGACCTCGGCCAGGCGCCGCTGGGTGATGCCGTAGGCCTGGACCACGCTGCCGAAGCGCTCCGACAGGGGGCGGCCGTACAGCTTGACCTGCTGATCGATGTTCTCTGTGCTCACGTAAAAATTCTGTCACACAAAAGTGATCCGACCTATCGCGTGTCGCGTCGTGACCGGAATCCCGGGGCACGGCCGGACACCCCGCAAAGTACATGAAAATGCATGTCAGAGGGGGGTGTGAGACGTGTACCACATTTCTCGCCGCGGCGGGCGCGGGCCCTCAGGCGGGGGGTGCTCCGCCGCCGAGGACCCGGGCGATCCACGCCGCCGGGTCGTGGATCTCGGCCTCCGTGGGCAGGTTCTCCGGAGCGTCCCAGACCCTGTTGAAGCGGCCCAGGCCCACGGCGCCCACCACGTGCTCGACGAAGCGTTGCCCGTCACGGTACTGGCGCATCTTGGCGTCCATGCCGAGCAGCCGCCGGACGAACCGGTCCAGCGCCCCCTGCAGCTCGGAACGCCGCTCGAAGCGGCGGCGGATGGTCTTCACGGACGGAACCACCGAGGCGTCCACACCGTCCATCACGAAGTTCGCGTGGCCCTCGAGCAGGCTCATGACGGCGGTCAGGTGGGAGAGGACCTCCTTCTCGCGCCGGCCCATGAGCAGGCCGACGACGCCGAGGGGCGGCCTCGGCCCCTCCGTCGCCCGTCCGGGCAGGGAGCGGACGGCCTCGGCGAGGCGGGCGCGCAGGGTGTCGGGCTGCCCCATGAGGGAGTCCGCGAGCTCGGTGATCTGCGCCAGCATGTGCTCGCGCAGCCAGGGTGCGGCGGCGAACTGGACGCGGTGCGTCTGCTCGTGCAGGCAGACCCAGAGCCGGAAGTCCTCCGGCTCCACGTTGAGCTCCCGCTCCACGGTGAGGATGTTGGGGGCCACGAGCATGAGCCGGCCGCCGGGGTGGCGCTGCGCGGCCACCGCGGAGACCAGACCCGCGTACGGGTCGTACTGGCCCAGGACCTTCGCCGACAGGAAGCCGAGCACCGCGGCCATCTCCATCGCGGCGGCCGTTCCGCCCAGCGCCGTGGCGGCCGCGCCGAACTGCTCGGGCCGCCTCCTGCGGAGGGCCTCGACCGCGGGCTCCATGAGCACCTCGAAGCTCTGGGCGTTGGCCTTCGACCAGCCGGCCCGGTCCACCACCAGGACCGTGGAGTCCCGCAGGTCCCGGGCCGCGTCCAGCCCGCTGATCCGGTGGACGTGGTCCACCGAGGACTCGGCGTGGCGGCGCAGGGACGCCACCGCGAGGCGCATGGCCCGGGCGGAGATCGCGGGACCCGCCGGGGTGAACCGGGCGGCGGCCGTGGCCGCGAGGTCCCACCGGACGATTCCCGGCGCGTCCGGGGTGCTCTGTGCTGCGCTCATGCCCTCATGCAACCACACCCCCGGACGCCGGGCGCCGCGGCCGGTCACAGAGCGACCCCGGAGGACCCGGGGCCGTGCCCGGGAACCCGCTGCGGGCCCGTGGTTACCGCCGCCCAGTGCGCCACGGCTATCGTGGTGCCCGGATCCGGCCCACCCGCGCGGCCGGCGGCGGCCGTGCCCGGCCCCCGCCGGCCACTGCCAGCGCTCCGCGGCCTGCCCGGCACGAGCCCACCCCAGCACGAGGAGAACACCATGGAGTTGGACGTCACCATCGAGATCCCCAGCGGGTCCCGCGTGAAGTACGAGATCGACCACGAGACCGGCCGCCTGCGCCTGGACCGCGTCCTGTTCACGTCGATGCAGTACCCGGCGCACTACGGCTACTTCGAGGACAGCCTGGGCGAGGACGGCGATCCCCTGGACGCCCTGGTCCTGCTCGACTTCGCGATCGTCCCGGGCGTGCTCGTGGAGTCCCGCCCGATCGCCGTGTTCAACATGAACGACGAGGCCGGCGGGGACGCGAAGATCCTGTGCGTGTCCACGGACAAGCGCTACGACCACATCCAGGGTCTGGACGACGTCGACGAGTTCAAGCTCAAGGAGATCCAGCACTTCTTCGAGCGCTACAAGGACCTCGAGCCCAACAAGTGGGTCAAGGGCGAGGGCTGGGAGGGCCGGGAGACCGCCGAGCGCCTCGTGGCCGAGGCCCGCGAGCGCTTCCAGCAGTCCCACTACGAGTCCGCCGAGGAGGCGGAGGCGAAGGCCCCCTCCACCGACTGAGACGTGCACGAGGGGCCGGGGACCGGGACGGTCCCCGGC
>NZ_JBISWL010000141.1:0-14495 GCF_044462265.1 Kocuria rhizosphaerae | reverse complement strand
CACCTGCCGGCCGATCCCGTGCACGGCGGGTGCCGGCCGGCACCCGTCCCCGGCAGTCCTCGTGGACCGTCACGCGGCGCCGTCACGGCCCCTTGTTCCGTCCGGGGCCTGTGGTTCGATGGACCCGGAGCCGGGACGGACCCGGCGACCCGAGAGGATGCGCATGTTCCTGCTGGGCCCCCGTGCGGTGCTCGTCCTCCCGGCGAGCGACCTCGTGCGCGCCGCTCCGACCGGCCACCCGGCGGCCGCCCCGGTGGGACTCGGCGTCCCGGGCGGCTCCGCCCGCCCGGGCCGTGCCGGGACGGCGGCGGACGGTCCTGCGGAGCGGAGGTGAGCGCCGACCGCGTGCCCTACGTCCTGCACTTCGAGAGCAGGACGGTCGTCCTGGGCGAGCCGGCCCACCTCGAGGAGCTCGACCTCCTGCTGCGCGGGGCCGACGTGCCCACCCGCCCCACGTACTGGCACGGCATGCGCCCGGACGACCCCGGGGCAGCGCCCAACAGCGTGGGCACCGACCTCACCGCGGAGCGGTACTGGGACCGGGTGGACGCGGCGGTCTTCGCCGCGGCCCGGTGGCCCGTGGACCTCGACGGCCCCCTCTACCTGCCCGCTCCGCCCCGGTGGCTCCAGCGCGCCCGGGCCTGGGAGTACGACCCCGTCGCCCCGGCCCTGGGCGCCGCGGAACCGGGCGGGTGGCTGCGCGTGCCCGGCTGGGACGGCACGGAGAACAACGACGCCGGCGCGTCCGTGGGGCTGCTCCAGCTCACCGATCCTGCCTCGTTCTGGGTCCTCGGCTCGGACGCCGACGTCCTCGACGTGGCGGACACCGCGCGCGAGCTCGCCCGGTTCCGGCAGGGCTTCGACCGGCTCGCCGCCTACTTCGGTCCCGACGACCGCATCGGATGCCTCCGGCTGCCCCTGATCTGCCGCGAGCCCCTGGAGGACGAGCTGCTCGCCCGGGGCGTGGACATCGAACCGCGGTTCTGGGAGTGAGGCGCGCCCCGGCACCTCGGCTCCACCCGGTGCCCGATACTGGGAGCGTGTACGTCGTGACCCTGGACCAGTGCCGCCGCGAGGACGGCGACCTCGTGCCCGCCCTCGTGCGTCACCTCGACGGCCTCCGGACCGAGGTGCCCTTCCAGCGCGCCGGGGAGCACCTGGTGCAGGGCATCGCCACCGACCCGGCCACCGCGGTCTCGGCGGCGCTGGCCGGGCTCCGGGGCGGGACGTGGCGGGTGGGCATCGGGGTCGGCCCCGTGCTCCTCGAGGCCGCGACCGACGCGGCGGGCCGGACGGGGGTGCGCGCCGACGGTCCGGGAACGGCCCACGCCCGGCGGGCCGCCGAGCGCGCGTCCCGGAGCGGCAGGGTGCCGGTGTGCGTGGCCGCCGACGACGACGACGTCGCCGCCGAGGCGGAGGCCGTGCTGCGGCTGCTGGGCCGGATCGTGGTCCTGCGCACCGAGGCGGAGTGGCGGGTGGTCGACCTGCTCGTGCCGGGGGCCAGGGGTCAGCAGAAGGTCGTGGCCGCCGAACTGGGCATCACCCCGCAGGCGGTCTCCAAGGCCGTGGCGCGTGCCCTGTGGCAGGAGGAGTGGGACGCCCGGCCGGCCGCGGCGCGGCTGCTGTCCCTGTGCGAGACCCCCGCGGCCGGCGGGGAGGCGGCGCCCCGCCCGGGGACTCACGGCTCGACGACGAACCCCTCGGAGATCATCCACTCGTAGGCGACGTCGGCGGGGTCCCGGCCCTCGACGTCCACCTGCCGGTTGAGCTCCTGCATGACGTCGTCGGTCAGCGCCTCGGCGATGGGCTCCATGACGTCCTCGAGCCGGGGGAACTCCGCCAGCAGCTCGGTGCTGTACACCGGCGCCGCGTTGTAGGCGGGGAAGAACTGCCGGTCGTCCTCCAGCACCGTCAGGTCGAGGGCGGGGATGCGGCCGTCCGTCGAGAAGACCTCCCCGAAGTTGCACTCGCCGTCGTCGGTGGCCTCGTAGATGGCCCCCGTGTCGTAGATCCCGATGTTGTCCTCCGGGACCTCCGAGCCACGGTCCAGTCCGTAGTGGGCGAGCATGGGTGTCAGCCCGTCGCTGCGGGAGTTGAACTCGGACTCGACGCAGAAGGTCCGCTCCTCCTTCGGCAGGGTCGCGATGTCCGAGACCGTCTCCAGGCCGTTGGCCTGCGCGTACTCCGAGCGCACCGCCATCGCGTAGGTGTTGTTCAGCGACGCCGGCTCGCCCCACGTCAGCCCGTTGCCGAGGTCCTCGTCGTGGACGGCCTGCCACTGCTCCCGCTGGTCGGGGATCCCCCGCTCGTGACCGAGGTAGGTCAGCCACGCCGTGCCCGTGTACTCGAAGGTGAGGTCGGCCTCCCCGGAGACCATGAGCTCGCGCACGGGCTGGGAGCCGGGCACGTTGGTGATGTCCTCGGTGTCGAACCCCGCGGCCCGCACGGCCAGGACCGCGATCTTGCCCAGGATCAGCTGCTCGGTGAAGTTCTTGGAGGTCACGCTGACCTCGGTGCCCTCGGCGCCCTCGACGGGCTCGATCGATCCCGGCTCGGCCGCCGGGACGTAGGCGGTGGAGGGCTCGAGCCCGCACCCGGACAGCAGCAGGCCGCCGGTGGAGAGCAGCGCGAGCGCGCAGACGTGGCGGAGGGTTCTCATCGCAGTCCCTTCGGACGGGCCACGTGCTCCACGACGCGGCCGATCCAGTCGATGGACAGGGCCAGGAGGGCCACCAGGAGGGACCCGGCGACCAGCACCCGCTCGAGGTCGAGGTTGACGCCGGTGGTGATCAGCAGGCCGAGCCCGCCGCCGTTGACGAACGTCGCCAGGGTCGCGGTGCCCACGACCAGGATCAGGGCGGTGCGCACGCCGGCGAGCATGACCGGCACGGCGAGCGGCAGCTCCACCCGGAGCAGGACCGATGCGGCGCTCATGCCCATGCCCCGGCCGGCCTCCACGAGGCTGCGGTCCACGCCGTCGAGGCCGACCATGGTGTTCTTCAGCACCGGCAGGATCGCGTAGACGATGAGCGCGACGACGGCGGCCCGGAAGCCGAAGCCGAGCCAGAACGCGAAGAGGACGATGAGCCCGACCGCCGGAGCGGCCTGCCCGATGTTGGCCACCGCGATGACCGGTC
Organism: Kocuria rhizosphaerae; assembly: GCF_044462265.1. Lineage (NCBI taxonomy): Bacteria > Bacillati > Actinomycetota > Actinomycetes > Micrococcales > Micrococcaceae > Kocuria > Kocuria rhizosphaerae. The sequence continues at coordinate 11,358 of NZ_JBISWL010000141.1, read as the reverse complement.
CGGTCAGGAAGCGCAGCGGCCGGCGGGTCAGCAGGATCCCGACCGGGATGGCGACGGCGAGGACGACCACCGTGGCCACGACCGTGAGCCGGAGATGCTCCACGGTGTAGTTCCACAGGGTCGCGGGGCTCAGGGTCACGGCCTCGGTCGGCGTCAGCTCCGCGGTCGACAGCCACAGGACGAGCACGCCCAGAACGGCGAGGATCGCGAGCGGCTGCACCAGCAGCCCCTTCCAGCTGTGCTGGTCCACCTCGACGGGCGGCGGGGTCGCCTCCGCCGCGTCGTCGGGCTCCCCCGCCGCGGGGGCCTTCCGGTCCGTCTGCGCGCTCACCGGTCCGCCCCTCCGCCGGCGCCCACGGCCGGCAGCTGACCGGTGTTGTGCCCCAGGGGCGCGTCCTCCGCGGCCACGGCCCGCCGGGCCTCGGTGATGGCCGCCATGACGGTCTCCACGTAGATCACGCCCTCGAGCCGGTCCCGTGGTCCCACCACGAGCGCCGACCCGGTGCTCGAGACCAGCATGGTGTCCAGGGCGTCGTTGAGCGTTGCCCCGGTGCCGACCAGCGGAAGCCGGTCGTCCTGGGTCCCGGGCACCTTCCCGGCACGCTCCAGCTGGCGGCGGGACAGCCACGAGAGCGGCCGATCGCGGTCGTCGACGACGACGACGTCCGTGCTGCCGGCCCGGTCGGCGCGCTCGAGGACCTGCTGGACGTCCTCCCCGGGCCGGGCGGTCGCGGCGGGCACCAGGTCGACCTCCCGGACCCTCGTGAGCGTCAGCTGCTTGAGGCCCGCGCCCGTGCCGATGAAGTCCTCCACGAACTCGTCGGCCGGTTCCGCGAGGATCCGCTCCGGGGCGTCGTACTGCACCACGCGGGCGCCCTCGTCGAAGACCGCGATCCAGTCGCCCAGCTTCACGGCCTCGTCGAAGTCGTGGGTCACGGCCACGATGGTCTTCTGCAGCTCGTGCTGGATGTTGATCAGCTCGTCCTGCAGCCGCTGCCGGGTGATGGGGTCGACCGCCCCGAAGGGCTCGTCCATGAGGAGCACCGGCGGGTCCGCGGCCAGGGCCCGGGCCACGCCCACGCGCTGCTGCTGTCCGCCGGAGAGCTCCCGCGGGTACCGGTCCCGGTAGACGGAGGGGTCCAGGGACACGAGCTCGAGCAGCTCGTCCACGCGGGCGGCGATGCGCTTCCTGTCCCAGCCCAGCATCCGGGGGACCATGCCGATGTTCGTGGCCACGCTCATGTGCGGGAACAGCCCGCCGGCCTGGATGACGTAGCCGATGCCCCGGCGCAGCTCGTCGCCGTTCATGTCGGTCACGTCCTGGCCGTCGATCACGATCCGGCCCTCGGTGGGCTCGATGAGCCGGTTGATCATCTTCAGGGTCGTGGTCTTGCCGCAGCCGGAGGGGCCCACGAGCATGACCGTGCTGCCGGCGGGGATCTCCAGGGTGAGCCCGTCCACCGCGGCCCGGGCCTGGCCGGGATACCGTTTGGAGACGTTCTCCAACAGGATCCGGGCCCCGGTGACGGACGAGTCGTTGCGGTCGGTGGTCACGGAGTCAGACACGGATACCTCTCGATGTGGTGAGACGGCCGAGCAGCACGAGCAGCCCGTCCAGGACGAGTGCGACGACGACGACGGCCACGACACCGGTGACCACCGAGGCCAACGAGTTGGCGCCGCCCAGCCGGGACAGCCCGGAGAAGATGAAGCCGCCCAGCCCGGGGCCCAGGACGTAGGCAGCGATGGCGGCCACGCCCATGACCATCTGGGCCGACACGCGCATGCCGGCCTGGATGACGGGCCACGCCATCGGGAGCTCCACGCGCAGGAACGTCGCCGCCCGGCCCATGCCCAGGCCGCGCGCGGCCTCGACCGTGGCCGGTGGCACGCCCGCGAGCCCCACCACGGCGTTGCGCATCACGGGCAGCACGGCGAAGAAGGTGACGACCACGACGGCGGGGGTGACCCCGAAGCCGAGGGGGGCGATGAGCAGGCCGATGAGCGCGAAGGAGGGGATGGTCAGGCCCACGGCGGACACGTTGTTGGCGACCGCCGTCAGCCGGGGCGAGCGGTAGCACACGGCGGCCAGTCCCACGGCCAGGACCGTGGCCAGCACGAGGCACTGGACCACCAGGGAGAAGTGCTGCCAGCCGGCGAAGAGGATCTGCTCCCACCTGTCGGTGACGTACTCGATCATGCGCGGCTCCTGGCGTCGGCGCCGGTGGCGGGCCCACCGGCCTGGTCACCACCCTACGTCAGATGTGACGCGCACCACGGACCCCGGGTGCCCGGCCGGGTCGCCGCGCACCCCCGTGCGATCAGAGCAGGGAGCGGAGGACCCCGACGACGCCGTCCTCGTAGACGCTGTGCGTGATCTCGGCGCACACGGCCGCGACCTCGTCCGGGGACTGGCCCATGGCCACGCCGCGGGCGGCCCAGTCGAGCATCTCCATGTCGTTGCGGCCGTCGCCGACGGCCACCGTGTGCGCCGGGTCGACGCCGAGCCGTCGCCGGATCTGCTCCAGGGCGCTGGCCTTGGTCACCCCGTTGGCGGCGATGTCGAGCCAGGCGCTCCAGCCCACCGAGTAGGTGACGCCGTGCAGGCCGGCCTCGTCGATGGCCTCGGCGAACTCCTCCGGGGTGTGCTCGGTGCTGTAGACCACCATGCGCACGGCCCTCATCCGCGCGAGCTGGTGGAGGTCCATGCCGACGGCCTCGATGCCGAAGGAGGCGTCCTGGAACCGTTCCGTCGAGTAGAACGAGCCGTCCTCGGTCTCGAGGGCGAACTTGGCGGTGGGCAGCCGCTCCTCGAGCGCCTCGAGGGCCTGGCTCGGGTCGAAGGCCACGCACTCGAGCACGCGGTGGTAGTCGGGCAGCTCGGGATCGAGCTCGAGCGTCATCCCGCCGTTGGAGCACACGGCGAAGCCGCGCTCCTGGCCGATGAGCTCGAGCACGGGCAGGGTGGCGCCCTTGGAGCGGCCGGTGGAGATCACGATGTGGTGGCCCCGCGCGAGAACGGCCCGCGCCACCTCGCGCACGGCCGGGGACATGTGGCCGTCGTGGTCCACGAGGGTGCCGTCGACGTCGAGGGCCACGAGGTACTGGACCCCGGCCTCCTTCTTCCACCCGTTCAGGCGCGGCGGGTGGATCTTGGACGGGATGCGGACGTCCGCGGCGGAGCGCTGCCGGGCGGGAGCGCTCGTGCCACCGGTCGTGTCCGTGAGGTCCTCCGAGTGCTCGACCTTCAGCGGGACGGTGGAGTTGATGCCGACGAGTTCGTGCTGGTCCTCGGTGCCAGCGGTCTTTTCTTTTGTCATGCGGGACATGGTGCCACATCACACCGACAGGGTGGCCGTGGACTCGGTGTGAGATGAACGTACGCCGAACGGAGGACGACGGCTCAGCGCAGGACGGGGACGACCTCCTTGCCGCGCAGGTACGGCCGCAGCGCCTCGGGCACGCGCACCGATCCGTCCGGCTGCTGGTGGGTCTCGAGGATCGCGACCAGCCACCGGGTCGTGGCGAGCGTCCCGTTGAGCGTCGCCACCGTCCGGGTGCCCCCCTTGCGGGTCCGCCCGCTCTCGTCCGTGACATCGGGGACGCGCTCGCGGATGCTGAGCCGGCGCGCCTGGTAGGTGGTGCAGTTCGACGTCGAGGTCAGCTCCCGGTACCTGCCCTGCGTGGGCACCCAGGCCTCGCAGTCGAACTTCCGGGCGGCCGAGGTCCCGAGGTCCCCGGCGGCGATGTCGATCACGCGGTACGCCAGCCCGCAGCGGGCCAGCATCTCCTCCTCCCACGCGAGCATGCGGGCGTGCTCGGCCTCGGCGTCCTCCACGGAGCAGTAGACGAACATCTCGAGCTTGTTGAACTGGTGCACGCGGATGATGCCCCGGGTGTCCTTGCCGCCGGATCCCGCCTCACGGCGGTAGCAGGAGGACCAGCCGGCGTAGCGCAGCGGGCCCCCGGAGAGGTCGAGGATCTCGTCGGCGTGGAACCCCGCCAGCGGCACCTCCGAGGTGCCGACGAGATAGAGCTCGTCCTTGCCCACGTGGTAGATCTCGTCCGAGTGGGCGACGTCGAACCCTGTCCCGCTCATCACCTCGGGACGCACGAGGTTCGGTGTGGTCATGGGCACGAAGCCGTTGTCCAGGGCCAGGTCCTGGCCCATGAGCAACAGGGCGGTCTCGAGACGGGCGACGTCGCGCTTGAGGAAGTAGAACCGGGCGCCGGAGACCTTGGCCCCGCGTTCCATGTCGATGCCGTCCACGAGCTCCCCGATCTCGAGGTGGTCGCGCGGTTCGAATCCCTCGGCGGCGAAGTCCCGCGGCTCCCCGACCGTCCGGAGCACCACGAAGTCGTCCTCGCCGCCCGCCGGGACGCCGTCGAGGACGAGGTTGTCCACCACCGCCACCAGTTCGTCCTGCCGGGCGCGGGCGGCCTCCGAGGCCGCCTGGGCCTCCTTGACGCGCACGGCCAGCTCCTTGACCTCGGCGAGCAGCGCCTTCTTCTCCTCGCCCTGGGCGCGGGCCACCCTCTTCCCGAAGGCGTTCTGCTCGGCCCGCAGGGACTCGTACTCGGTGATCAGGTTGCGGCGCTCGGCGTCCGCCTCCAGGATCCGGTCGATCAGGGAGACGTCGGCCCCGCGGGCACGCTGCGAAGCACGGTGGACGTCGGGGTTCTCACGGAGGTGGTTGATGTCGATCACCCTGTCAGGGTACCCAAGTCGCGGTGCGCCGCCGGGTTAGGGTGGAGGCCCACCGCGAGCCGCCCGGCACCGGGCCCGCGGCCCGGTGCCGGGGCACGGGCGCCTCCGCCCGGACGCCGCCCTCCACCCCGGCCCGCACAACCCGAGGAGTCCTCCCGTGACCGCCAGTCCCGTGGCCCCGCGACGGGTCGCCGTCGTCCTGAACCCGATCAAGGCCGACGCCGACGTCGCCCGGGACGCCGTCATCATCGGGTGCCGCAGGGGCGGGCTGCCGGACCCGATCTTCCTCGAGACCGCGGAGAACGACCCCGGGTACTCCATGACGCACCGGGCGCTGGAGCAGGACGTCGACCTGATCATCGCCGCCGGGGGCGACGGCACCGTGCGCGCCGTGGCGGAGGCCCTCATCGGCCACGACACCCCGCTGGGCCTGATCCCCCTCGGCACCGGGAACATCCTCGCGCGCAACCTCGGCGCCGATCTCGGAGACCCGCACCGCAACGTCGACATCGCGCTCTTCGGCTCCGAGCGGGCCATCGACATGGCCACATTCCGCGTGGAGCTGCACGACGGGACCACCGTGGACCACGCGTTCTGCGTGATGGGCGGGGCGGGGTTCGACGCCCAGATCATGACCGACACCAAGGACGAGCTGAAGAAGCTGGTGGGCTGGGCGGCCTACGGCGAGGCCGGCGTCCGGCACATCTTCGCGACCCCTCGGTGGGCGCGGTTCCGGATCGACGACGGCGGGTGGCAGAGCCGGCGGGTGCGCTCCGTGATGGCCGCCAACTGCGGCATCCTCACCGCAGGCCTGATCCTGGTCCCCCAGGCCAAGATCAACGACGGGGTGCTGGATCTCGTGGTGATGTCCCCGCGCAGCACGCTCGAGTGGGCCCTGATGGCCGCCAAGGTCGTGTTCCGGCAGCGGCGGGACCTGCCCGTGATCGAGTTCTTCGCCGGCCGGAAGGTGCGCGTGGAGTTCCACGAGCCCATCGAGTCCCAGGTGGACGGGGACGGCATGGGACTGATCACCGGCTTCGAGTCCGAGATCCTCCCGGGTGTGCTCTCGGTGCGGGTGCCCCCGTCGCAGGCCGACTGAGGCTCCGGCGAGCAGGGCCGTCCCCCGCGGCACCCGCCCGGGGCATCAGTCCACGGACTCGGGCCGGCGGCTGAGCCCGACCACGAACGCGCCCATGAGGACGACCACTCCGGCGCCCGTGGCGACGAGCGGCGCCTGGCCGCTGTCCACGAGTGCGGACAGCGGGTCCACGACGACGCGGGAGACCGGGACGAGATCCTCCTCGGCACGGATGTCGCCGACGGCGGGCCCCGGACCGATCTCGGCGCGCACGGCGGCCCCCGGGCCCACCGCAGCCGGCGCCGATCCGGGCAGGGCCGCGACGGGGGCGGCGGCAAGGGCGCAGGTCACGGCGGCGGTCGCACCGGCGAGGGCGAGGCGTCGGATGGCGGGAGCGGTCATGGCGGCACCTCCGGTCGTGCCCGGTCCCGACCCACGGGTCGATCGGCACCGGTTGAGCATCAGGGGCGCGGACGCGCCCGTACCAGCCATCCTTCATGCATAGACATATGTCAACAAGACGCCGTTCGGGGGACGCCCCGCGCTACCCCGTCCCCGGGACCGGGCGTTCGGCGACGCCGCCCGGCTCGCTCGGGCCCCCGCCCTGCAGGGACTCCACCCACCCCCGGGCCTCGCGGAACGCGCCGTCGGAGTGGTGCCGGGCGACGGTGGCCATCTTGTGGTCGGCGCGCGGGTAGGAGCCGAGGAACCGGGTGCTCGGGCAGACACGGCGCAGCCCCATGAGGGCGTCGGCCACCCTGGCGTCCAGGATGTGCCCGTCGACGTCGACGCTGAAGAAGTACTCCCCCAGGAAGTTGCCGGTCGGCCGGGACTCGATCCGCGAGAGGTTCACCCCGCGGGTGGCGAACTGTTCGAGGATCTCCATGAGCGCGCCGGCGCGGTCCTCCCAGAGCGGGATCACGAGCGTGGTGCGGTCCGCGCCGGTGCGCCGGGGCAGCGGCGCGCCGGGACGGGCCACGAGGACGAACCGGGTGACGGCCGCCTTGTTGTCCCCGATGTTCTCGGCGAGCACCTCGAGCTCCGGGTGCTGCTCCACCACCACCGGCGAGCAGACCGCGGCGTCGAAACCGGCCTCGCGCCCCGGACCCGCGGCCCCGTCCCGTGCGGGCAGGAGCGCGAGCGCCGCGGCGGCCGTGGAGGACGCCGGGACGTAGTCGACCCCGCGCAGGTGCTCGTCCGCCCAGCCCCGGACCTGAGCCCACGCGTGGGAGTGGGTGGAGACGGCACGGACGTCGGCCAGCGTGGTGCCGGGTGCGGCCACCAGGACGAAGCTGATGGGCACGAGCGCCTCGTGCACGATGCGCAGCTCGCCGCCGGTGGCCACGGCGTCGAGCGTGGCGGTCACCCCGCCCTCCACGGAGTTCTCGATCGGCACCATGGCCGCGTCGACCTCCCCGGAGCGCACCGCCGCCAGCGCCACGGGCACCGACGACACGGGGACGCGCTCGGCCTCCCGTGCGCCCTCCACGCCCAGCAGCGCGGCCTCGGTGAAGGTGCCGGCGGGTCCCAGGTAGGCGTACCTCACCGGACGGTCGGCGTCTCGCCGGTCTCGGACACCATCGGCCTGCCGGCGTCCATCCAGGCACCCATGCCGCCCAGCACGTTGACGGGCTCGAAGCCGTACCGCTGCAGCCACGCCGTGGCCTTGAGCGAGCGCCCGCCCGAGCGGCAGATCACGTACACGGTCTCGTCGGGCTCCACCTCGCCGTAGCACTCGGGGAGCCGGGCGAGCGGGATGTGCTGGGCGCCCTCGATGTGCCCGGCCTCCCACTCGAAGTCCTCGCGCACGTCCAGGACGTTCGCGTCCTCGGGGATCTCCTCCACCGAGGCGCTGGGCAGGTTGGCGGCGTTGTCCATCGTCCGGGTCCTCTCCTCGGGAACTGCTGTCCGCGACCAGCCTAGTCCGCGGTCACGTGCCGCGACGCGTCGACGGTCGGCCACCCCGCGCGTTCGCGAGCCCCGGCCGGATCGGCTCGCCCGGATACACTGGGCCCTACCCGCTCCGCCCGCGGGCGGGGCCGCGACAGGAGGGCGCGCGGATGATCACGGTCACGGACGTGCTGACGCTGCGGGGCCTGGGCCTGGAGACGGTGGTCGCGGCGGACACGGCCGCCCCCGTCAGCTGGGTCGTCACCAGCGAGCTGGCAGATCCCACCCCGTACCTCGACGGCGGGGAGGTCGTGCTCCTGACGGGAGTCAACACCGCCGTGCGGGGGTGCTCGTGGGCCGGCTACGTCCACCGCCTGGCCGAGCGCGGCGTGGTGGCCCTCGGCATGGGGGTCGGCGACCACCTCTCCTACTCCAGCGTGCCGGCCGAACTGGTGCAGGCGTGCCGGGAGACCGGGCTCACGCTGTTCAGCGTTCCCGAGCGCACCCCGTTCCTCGGCATCATCCGCGCGACCGCGGACATGCGGGCCGCCCAGGAGCGCGCCGACGTGGAGATGATGCTGGCCAAGCAGCGCGCCCTCGTGAAGGCCGCCGTGGCCGCCGAGGGTCCGGCCGAGGTCGTCCGGTCCCTGGCCGGACTGCTGCCGGGCGGCTGGGCAGGGGTGTGCACCGCCGATGCCGCTCTCGTGGAGCGCTCGGGTCCTCCCCCGGACCTGCCCTCCGACCGCACGCTGACCGAACTCGTCGCCCGGTTGCGCCCGGCGGGCCTCCGCGGCTCGCTGCGGGAGTCGGGGCCGCGCGGCAGCCTGATCGTCCACCCCCTCGGCGTCCACGGGACCCCGGAGAGCTACCTCGTGGTGGTCGTCCCCCGCCCCCTCGAACGCTCCCAGGCCGGTGTGATCACCACGGCGGTGGCGCTGCTGTCCCTGCACGCGGAACGGGCCGCCGAACAGGCCCTGTTCCGTCGCCGGGTCCACGCGGGTGCCGCGGCCCTGCTCCTCGGCGGGGACCCACGCTCCGCCCAGGCCCTGCTCGCCGTGCTGGGCGAGGGGACCTGGCCGGCCCCGGGCCGCCTCGTCCGGGCCGTGCGGCTGCTCGGCGCCGCGGACCAGGTCCGCGAGACCGTCCGGCGGACGGAGGCCCGCCCCGGCGCCCGCCCCGTGCTGGCCGGCACGCCCGTCCCGGAGCCCGCCGGCCGGGCGAGCGTCGGCCTGCTCGTCGAGGACGACCCCGGACAGCTCGCCGGGCTGCGCGACGCCGTCGGGAGCACGGGCCCGCGGGCCGGCATCGGCGGCGCGGTGCCCGTCGAGGAGGCGGCCACGAGCGACGTCCAGGCCCTCGAGACGCTCGAGCGCACCACCGCCCGGCATCCGGTCGGCGCGTGGGACGACGTCGTCGCCGGGGGCATCGCCGGTCTCGTCCCGCCCGAGGCCGCCCGGATCTACGCCGACGAGCTGCTCCTGCCCCTGCGGAGCCACCACGACGGGGAGGAACGGCTGGTTCCGGTCCTGCGGGCGTTCCTGGCGCACAACGGCAACCGGCGCCGGGCCGCCGCCGAGCTGGGCATCCACCGCAATACGTTCCAGCAACGGGTGGAGCTCGTCGAGCAGGCCCTCGGCCGCTCCCTGGACGACCCCCAGGCGCGCGCCGAGCTGTGGATCGCGCTCGGCCTGACCCGCACCTGAGCCGCCTGTGCACTGTGCACGGAGGAAGCGATCAATCCAGGCATCATGCCGCGTCCTCGGACGGTTAGTCTCACGGTGTGGGGCCGACATCCTGGTCACACCTCCGGCCCGCCCGGGAGAGGCCCCGTGACACCGCAGTTCCCGCCACGGCCCGCGGCGGGTGACCCGAGCCGGGCCCCGGCCCGGCACCACCGGTGGTCGAGCGTGGCATCACACCCCGGGAGTCACCGGGCGGGGCTCCGACCCCCTGCCCGTACCATGAACGGGCGGGCCCAGCGCTGTCGCCCGACCGTCCGACCACCCCTGACGCATCCTCCGAGGCGCCCGGTGCCTCCCGCGTCGAGAAGAGAGGTTTCCCCATGAGCATCACGGACAAGGCCCCCGCGGCCCCCGGCATCAAGGACCGCATCGCCGACCTGCTGGCGAAGACCCCCAAGGGCCTGCTGATCGACGGCCGGTGGCGGGACGCCTCCGACGGGGCCACCTTCGACGTCGAGAACCCTGCCACCGGCGAGGTCATCGCCACCCTGGCCTCCGCCACGCGCGAGGACGCGCAGGCGGCCATGAACGCCGCCGCGACCGCCCAGGAGTCCTGGGCCCGCACGCCGGCCCGGGAGCGCTCGGAGATCCTGCGTGCGGCCTTCGACCTGGTCCAGGAGCGCTACGACGACCTGGCGCTGCTGATGACCCTGGAGATGGGCAAGCCCTTCGCCGAGGCCCAGGGCGAGGTGAAGTACGGCGGGGAGTTCCTGCGCTGGTTCTCCGAGGAGGCCGTGCGCGACTACGGCCGCTACACGGAGTCCCCCGAGGGCACCCTGCGCATGCTGGTCTCCCGCAAGCCCGTGGGCCCGTGCCTGCTGATCACCCCGTGGAACTTCCCGCTGGCCATGGCCACCCGCAAGGTCGCCCCGGCCGTGGCCGCCGGCTGCACCATGGTGCTCAAGCCCGCCCGTCTGACCCCGCTGACCTCCCAGTACTTCGCGCAGATCATGATCGACGCCGGGCTCCCGGCCGGGGTGCTCAACGTGGTCTCCTCGGCCTCCGCCGCCGCGGTCTCGGAGCCGATCATGGCCGACCCCAGGCTGCGGAAGGTCTCCTTCACCGGCTCCACCCCGGTGGGCAAGCAGCTGATGAAGCTGGCCACCGACAACGTGCTGCGCACCTCCATGGAGCTGGGCGGCAACGGCCCCCTGCTCGTCTTCGAGGACGCCGACATCGACAAGGCCGTGGCCGGGGCGATGGCCGCCAAGATGCGCAACATGGGCGAGGCCTGCACCGCCGCCAACCGGCTGCTCGTGCACGAGTCGGTGGCCGAGGAGTTCGTGACCAAGCTCGCCGAGAAGATGTCCGCCCTGACCGTGGGCAACGGCGTGGACGAGGGCGTGACCGTCGGCCCGCTGGTCGAGGCCAAGGCCCGCGACTCCGTCGAGGAGTTCGTCGCCGACGCCGTCTCCCGGGGTGCGGAGGTCGTCGTGGGCGGGGCGCGCGTCGACGGGCCGGGCTACTTCTACCAGCCCACCCTGCTGCGCAACGTCCCCCGCGACGCCCGGGCGGTGACCGAGGAGATCTTCGGTCCCGTCGCCCCGGTCGTGACCTTCAAGGACGAGGACGAGGCCGTGGAACTGGCCAACTCCACCGAGTACGGACTGGCCTCCTACGTGTTCACCGAGAACATCTCCCGCGGCCTGCGCATCGGGGACCGCATCGAGTTCGGCCTGATGGGCCTCAACGTCGGGGTGATCTCCAACGCGGCCGCACCCTTCGGCGGGGTCAAGCAGTCGGGCCTGGGCCGCGAGGGCGGGGCCGAGGGCATCGCCGAGTACACCACCACCCAGTACATCGGCATCGAGAACCCCTGGGGCGCCCTCCCGCCCTCCGGCTCCGGCACCCCCGCCTGAGCGGCCGGCGCCGGGCGGAGGGACCACCGCTCCGTCCGGCGCCGGACCACGAGGCCCTGTGCCTCCCTCCGCGAGGAGCGG
>NZ_JBISWL010000140.1:0-6996 GCF_044462265.1 Kocuria rhizosphaerae | reverse complement strand
GCGGCGACCGCTCCTCGTTCGTGACCCCCTCCCCCACCGACCGTTCTCCGTGGAAGGAGATCTCCCCATGACCGAGATCCGGTACCGCCTCCAGCAGGTCCGCCGCGTCGAGGGCTCCCTGCCGGGCCCTCGGTCGCAGCAGCTGACCGAGCGCCGCGCCTCCGCCGTCGCCTCCGGCGTCGCCTCCTCCGTGCCCGCCTGGGCCGCCGACGTCGACGGAGGGATCGTCGTGGACGTCGACGGCAACCAGCTCGTCGACCTGGGCTCCGGCATCGCCGTGACGTCGGTGGGGGCCTCCGCGCCCGCCGTCGTCGCGCGGGTCAAGGAGGCCGTGGAGCACTTCACCCACACCTGTTTCATGGTCACCCCGTACGAGGGCTACGTGGCCGTGGCCGAGAAGCTCGCCGAACTCGCCCCCGGCGACTTCCCGAAGAAGGCCGCGCTCTTCAACTCCGGGTCGGAGGCCGTGGAGAACGCCGTGAAGATCGCCCGGGCGCACACCCGGCGCCAGGCGATCGTGGTGTTCGACCACGCCTACCACGGCCGCACCAACATGACGATGGCCATGACCGCCAAGGTCATGCCGTACAAGCAGGGTTTCGGCCCCTTCGCCGGCGAGGTCTACCGCGTGCCCGTCTCCTACCCGTTCCGGGACCCGGAGGGCATGACCGGCACCGAGGCGGCCCGCCGGGCGCTGCTCCAGGTGGAGAAGCAGGTGGGTGCGGACAACGTCGCGGCCGTCGTGATCGAGCCGGTCCAGGGCGAGGGCGGGTTCATCGTGCCCGCGGCGGGCTTCCTCCCCGCGCTCTCCGAGTGGTGCCGCGACAACGGAGCCGTCTTCGTCGCCGACGAGGTCCAGGCAGGCATCGCCCGCACGGGCGCGTGGTTCGCCGTGGACCACGAGGGCGTCGTCCCCGACCTGGTCACCGTGGCCAAGGGCGTGGCCGGCGGCATGCCGCTCTCCGGCGTGGTGGGCCGTGCCGAGATCATGGACTCCGTCCACGCGGGCGGCCTCGGCGGCACCTACGGCGGCAATCCTGTCGCGTGCGCCGCCGCGCTCGGCGCGCTCGAGACGATCGAGGAGTGGGACCTGATCGGCCGGGCCCGCCGGATCGAGGAGGTCGTCCGCGAGGAGCTCGAGCCGCTGGCCAGCGGGACCGGCATCGTGGGCGAGCTCCGCGGCCGCGGGGCCATGATGGCCCTGGAGCTCGTGCTGCCGGACGGCAGGGAGCCGCACGCGGAGGCCGCACGGGCGGTCGCCGCCGAGTGCCTGGGCCAGGGCGTCATCGTCCTGACCTGCGGCACGTACGGCAACATCGTCCGGCTCCTCCCGCCGCTCGTCATCGGCGAGGACCTGCTGCGCGACGGCCTCCGGGTCCTGGCCCGCGCCGTCCACCGGGCGGCGCGGTAGCACTCCCCCGGCGTTCTCGTCCGCGAGGAGTCCCCACCGACGCCGCCCCACCGCGAGGAGTCCCGAGTGAAGAGCAAGAACGCTGTTTGCGGTTCACACGGGACCCCTCGCCGGCCGCGGGGGACGGAACCCGCCTCCTCGGCCGGCTCGACCGCCGGCCCGGGTCAGCATCGCCGTGCCGCGCCGATCGCCTCCCACACCAGAGCCACGGCAACGGGCACCGGGCCCTGGGTCGTGACCACGTACCGGTGCAGGTCCTCGGAACAGATCCGGACTTCTCGCCATCCGGCGGCTTCCGTGGCTCGCATCCGCCGGATGTCGCGCACCCGCTGGCCCTCCCTCTCGTGGTGCGACCCTTCGTACTGCAGGCTCAGGCGGTGGCTCTCCAGGGCCAGGTCCGGTTGCGCCACCAGGTTCCCGCCGGCATCGAACAGCGGGTGGTCCAAGGTCAGGCCGTGGACACCGTGGTCCTCGAGCAGGAGCCTCAGCCGGGTCTCCGCGGGAGAGTCGGACCCCACCCGCATCAGGTCGGCGGCCGCGCGCGCCGTGCGGATGCCCCGCCTCCCGGTGTGGGCCCGCACCGCGGCATCGATCTCCTCCGGACGGCACACCGGGGGCACGCCGCGCCGGATCCCGTAGCGGTGCGTGTTCACCAGCCCGTCCGCCAGCACCACCGCCTCCGTGACCGACAGCTCGGCGCACACGTCCAGGAACGTCCGCAGCGGCGACGTGACCGGCACGCCCTCGACGTGGACGACGTCCTCCCGTGCCAGAAGCCCTCGGCGGCAGACCACACCGGGACGCCGCAACGCCCTGGTGTTGTCACCTCGCGTGAGCCAGAGCTCCGTCGTCGTCCCCCAGTGGGCAGGGACCCGCAGCCGGAGCGCAAGGGCCGCCGAGCGGTGGCTCACGACCACGCCGGGGTAGCGGGCGGCCAGCGCCCGAGCCGCTTCCAGCTGCGGGGCGGGGCACTGGGAAGGAACACGGACGCCCCTGCCGACGGGGCTGCTCAGATCGGGGTATCGCAGGCGGTGGTCGGCCACTCCGAGTGACAGGGCGTCGCGGCGGCAGAAGCCGATCCCTTGGAGCCGGGCGGGCAACGGTCGGAATCCTCTCATGCCGGGAGGATGTCCGACGGCCGTGTTCCGGGGCAGCCGTGGCCTTCCGGCTGTGCAGGACGGCTCGGTCGACAGACGTCCGCCCTGCCCGGTGCAGTCCGGTTCGGCCGGCTCGCCGACCCGGGGTGGGCCGCCGACGGGTCGTCGTCAGCGAATGCGGACCCGCGACGGGTCGTCTGCGCACGGCCACCAGTGACCTTCACCGCCGCACGCGACCCCCCGGCGCCGGCGGCGGCTGGAAGCGCCCCCCTCGGCCGGACCCCGGTCAGGCCGTGCAGCGCTCCTGCAGGTTCTTGGCCTCCCGGAGCACGCCGAGGTAGGAGCGATCGCCCTTCCGGTAGTCGTCCACCGCGTCCCGGACGGCCGCGATCTCGTCGGAGAGCTCGGGCGGCGCGGTCTCGGCGAGCTCGTCGATCTCGGCGAGCAGCTCCTCCGGGTGCTCCCGCAACGTGTCGCGCGCCTCGTGCGCCGCCTCGCCGGCGCGGTCGCACGTCTCGCGGACAGTGCTGACGGAGGGTGTCCTCGTGGGGGACGCTGTCGTCGTGGCGGGGGCGGGCGTGACGGAGGTCCCCGGGGCGGACCTGTCCTCGTCCGAGCCGGAGTCCCGCTCGAAGAGCGAGCACCCGGTGACGGCCAGGAGAAGGACGGCCGCCGTCGCGGCGGAGCGGACGGCGGGAGGTGTCGGCACGGTGGACCTCCTGTGCGGATCGGGACGCGCGGACCGCTCTCCGGCGCCCCGCCCACCCTACTAGCCTGGCCTCAGCACCGCGCGGGTCCGTCCGGATCCGCACGGACCCGAGACCAGGAGCCGCCGTGACCGGCATCGGAGAGCTGAGCGCCGTGCAGCTGCGGGACGCGCTCGCCCGCCGGGAGCTGGGCGCCGTCGAGACCGCCGAGCACTTCCTGGCGCGGATCGACGAGCACGACGCCGGGCTGGGCGCGTTCGTCCACGTGGCCGCCGAGCTCGCCCTGGACCGCGCCCGCTCGCTCGACGCACTGAGCGGCGCGGCGCCGCGCGGGCCGCTGCACGGCGTGCCCCTGGCCCTCAAGGACCTGCACGACGTCCAGGGCATGCCCACCACGTACGGATCCGCCGCCGTGGCCGGCCCGGGGTCCGGCGCGCCGGCGGCGGAGCACGACGACGACCTGGCGGCGGTGCTCCGGTCCGCCGGGGCCGTGCTCCTGGGCAAGACCCAGGTTCCGGAGTTCGGGCTCAACTGCTACTCCGAGAACCTGGTGGCCCCGCCGGCCCGCAACCCGTACGATCCCGCGACCGGGGCCGGCGGCTCCTCGGGCGGGCAGGCGGCGGCCGTGGCGGCGGGCATGCTCCCGGTGGCCCCGGGGTCCGACGGCGGCGGCTCCGTACGCATCCCGGCGGCCGTGTGCGGGCTGGTGGGGCTCAAGCCGAACCGGGGCCGGGTGCCCACCGCCGACGCCCAGTCGGACGCCGCGCAGCTGGCGGTCCACGGGCCCATCGCCCGCACGGCCGAGGACGCCGCCCTCCTGCTCGACGTGCTGTGCGCCCCCTCGACCGGACCGGACCACGGCAACGCGGTGCACCGGGCCGTCCGTGCCGTGCCGCACGGGTCCTACCTGGCCACGGTGCGCGCGGCCCGCCGGGGGGACCTGCCCTGGGGGGACAGGCCGCTGCGGATCGGGGTGAGCACGGCCTCCCCCTTCGACTCCGCCCTGGACATCACCGTGTGCGCCGAGGCGCGGGCCGCCCTGGACGCGGGGATCGGCCGGCTGCGGGCGGCGGGTCACGTGGTCGAGGACGCCGCCCTGGGCTTCGACCCGGACTATCCGCGGGCCTTCTTCGACGTGTGGACCACCGCGATGGGCACGATCGAGCTCGACGAGCGGCAGGCGGGGCGGCTCACCGGGCTCGCGGCCTCGTTCCGCGAGCGCGCCCTGCGGCGCCCGGCCGTCGACCTGGCGCGGGCCGTGAGCACCCTGCGACGGATCGAGCAGGAGGTGGTCCGCGGCTTCGGGGCCTGGGACATGGTCCTCACGCCGGCCCTCGCCATGACCCCGCGACCGCTCGGCTGGTACTGGGAGGGCCACGAGCTCGCCGACCCCGACGGGGCCGACCAGGACTACGGGCGCCAGTGCCGGTACACCCCCTGGACGTCCCTGCCCAACGTGGCGGGGCTGCCCGCGGTCACCTTCCCGACGTCGTGGACCCGCACGCACGACGACGACGGCCCGGTGGTGCCCATGGGCGTGCAGCTGATCGGCTCCCCGAGCGGGGAGGACCGGCTGCTCGCCGTCGTCGCTCAGCTGGAGACCGCCCCGTGGCCGTCCGGGCCGCCCGGCGGGCCCGCGAAGGAGGGCTGGGGCCGCCCGGCGGTCCGGACCGGGCCGCCGGGCGGGCGGCCCCGGCCGCGGACGGGCTAGGAGTGGCCCAGGGCCGCCTCCCCCTCGTCGGGGTCGGTGGCCGCCTCGGGGTCCTCCTCCGGCTCGAAACCGCTCCGGTCCTGGTCGGTGGTCAGCCCGATGCCCTGGTCGTTGTCCGGGACGGTGCCCTCCGGGCCCTTGCCGCGGTCCGCCTCGTCCGGTGCGTCGCTCATGCTGACGGCCTCCTCACTCGTTCGTGCGCTGATGGTTCCCTCATCCTTTCTCACGGGGTCGGATTCCTCCACCCCCTGCCCGGAGGATCCCGCGCGGACGGGGACCTCGACTTTTCCCGACGCGATGGCCCGGTGACCTCCGCGGGCGGGGGGCCCGGGAGGTAGGTTTGGCGCCATGACCAACCGCGCAGGCACCGTTGCCCAACCCAGTGACCTCGTCGACCTCGGCAAGCTCCTCGACGCCTACACCGACCTGAAGCCGGACCCGTCCGACCCGGGCCAGCGGGTGGCGTTCGGGACCTCCGGGCACCGGGGATCGTCCCTGAAGGCGTCGTTCAACGAGCAGCACATCGCCGCCATCACGCAAGCCATCGTGGAGTACCGCGCCGGCCAGCGGATCACCGGACCGCTGTTCATGGGCAAGGACACCCACGCGCTGTCGGGCCCCGCGCAGGACACGGCGCTCGAGGTCCTGGCCGCCAACGACGTGACGGTCCTGCTGGACGCCCGCGACGGCTACGTGCCCACCCCTGCGCTCTCGCACGCGATCCTCACGCACAACACCGGGCGGAGCGAGGGCATGGCCGACGGCATCGTCATCACGCCCTCGCACAACCCGCCCTCCGACGGAGGCTTCAAGTACAACCCGCCCAACGGCGGCCCCGCGGACACGGACGCGACCGAGTGGATCGCCGAGCGCGCCAACCGGTTCCTCGAGAACGGCATGGCCGGGGTCCGGCGGGTCCCGCTCGACCAGGCGCGGGCGGCCTCGACGACCGGGACCTACGACTACCTCGACGAGTACGTGCGCACGCTGCCGGAGGTCCTCGACCTCGACGTGGTCCGCGAGTCGGGCCTGCACATCGGCGCGGACCCCATGGGCTCCGCCTCGGTCGCCTACTGGGGCGAGATCGCGCAGCGCTTCGGCCTGAACATGACCGTGGTCAACGACACGGTGGACCCGCAGTGGGCGTTCATGACCCTGGACTGGGACGAGAAGATCCGGATGGACTGCTCGTCGCCCTCGGCCATGGCCTCGCTCATCGGCAACCGGGACAAGTACGACATCGCGACCGGCAACGACGCCGACACGGACCGGCACGGCATTGTGACCCCGGACGCGGGCCTGATGAACCCCAACCACTACCTGGCCGTGGCCATCGACTACCTCTTCCGCGAGCGCACCGGCTGGTCCCCCGACGCCGGGGTCGGCAAGACGCTCGTGTCCTCCTCGATCATCGACCGGGTCGCGGCCTCGCTGGGACGTCAGCTCGTGGAGGTGCCGGTGGGCTTCAAGTGGTTCGTGCCGGGCCTGATGGACGGTTCGATCGGCTTCGGCGGCGAGGAGTCCGCCGGCGCGTCCTTCCTGCGCCGGGACGGTTCCGTGTGGTCGACCGACAAGGACGGCATCATCCTGGCCCTGCTGGCCTCGGAGATCACGGCGCGCACCGGCAAGACCCCGTCCCAGCGCTACGCGGAGCTGACCCGGGAGTTCGGCGCGCCCGTCTACCAGCGCATCGACGCCCCGGCCACCCGGGAGCAGAAGGCCGTGCTGAAGAAGCTCTCCCCCGCCCAGGTCGAGGCGGACACGCTGGCGGGGGAGCAGATCACGGCGAAGCTCACCAACGCGCCCGGCAACGGCGCGGCGATCGGCGGGCTGAAGGTCACCACCAAGAACGCGTGGTTCGCGGCCCGCCCCTCCGGCACCGAGGACGTCTACAAGATCTACGCGGAGTCCTTCCTGGGCGAGGACCACCTCAGGCAGGTCCAGCAGGAGGCCAAGACCCTGGTGGACGGCGTCATCTCCTGACACCGGGTCAGGGACGGACCCACACCGCCTCTGCGGCGAGGACCCCGACCTCCACGACCTCCCCGGCCACGGACACGGCATCCGCCC